>JBDRUL010000011.1:0-12483 GCA_039801305.1 Caldifarciminota bacterium
CATCCAGACCGGCAGTCTTGTGGACAGACCGGTAAACAGCCGGCAACGGTTGTCCGGCCAGAACGTGGCGTGACCATATTCGCGTTCAGCCGTCCGGCTCACCTGGCCGCCGAGCATCCTGGCGATAACCTGCATGCCGTAACATATTCCCAGAACCGGCAGACCGAGGTTGAATATTGCGGGGTCGGGCAGGGGAGCTCTATCATGGAGTACGCTGCTCGGGCCGCCGCTGAGGATCAACGCCTGCGGGTTGCGCTGCAGGAGCTTCTCAGCATCCATATCATAAGGGACAATCTCCGAGTAGACCTTCAGTTCCCTTACCCGGCGGGCGATCAGTTGGTTGTATTGCGAGCCAAAATCGAGAACAAGTACGTGTTGCAATGTCAGCGGCCGGATTCCATCAGCGTGTCGGCAGCCAGTGCTTTTGCTGCTGCTGAGGCTTCGCCGTAGAGCAGCACCAGTTGCCTGTAGATGTCCATACCGATGGTGGTGCGTCTGCTCTTGCGCCACATTTCAAGGGTACGATCGATGGCTGCAATTTCGTCCCTCAGTAGAGCCAGGTGGGATTGGGCAACCCTCCGGCGGAGCAGTCCCATGGACTCGAGGCGAAGGACTAGTGAGTCGGCAGCAGCCTTCAACGAATCAAGCCGGATCATGAAAGCGGCTATCTCCTGGGGTCCGACCTCATACTGCAGGAATTCGACCTGACTCTTGCGGTGCTCGATAAAACCGTGCAGCAGATAGCCGAGAAGGCCGAACATCAGGAGCGCCAGCACCCAGAACAGGGTTTTCATATCTTCTTTCTCCCTTGGCCGGCGGACATTTTCTACCTTGCCGGTTCTGTCAGTGTATCGGACAGCAGGACGTCGCAGATACCGGATGCCCGGCCGTAGAGCAGGATGCAGCGGTGATAGATATCTGCCTGAGCTGCATTTCCGACAGCAGAACGCCACTGCTCTATTGCCGCTAACAGGTCGCGAATTTCAAGCTCCAGCCGGTCGATGTCGCGCTCAAGCCGCAAGCGCTCCAGCCTGCCAGCAGCTGCTGCCTTCTCACGCAGGCGAACGACTGCGGACTTGAGTTGTTCGACTCGCTCCTGATAGGCTGCGATGGAGTCCAGTGTCATGGTAGGCGATAAACGGGCAACCTGCTCTCTTCGACTCCGGGCAACCTGAACGATGAGATATCCGCACAGAGCGGCCAGCAGTATTACCAGCAGCCAGAATATCGCCTTCACTTCTCCTCTTTGACGACGACATTGACCAGCCGGTCACGGACGTAGATTACCCTCACGACCTTTCCTCTGTCGATGAATGGCCGGGCATTGGGAGCAGACATTGCCAGTCGCTTGATCTCTTCTTCGGTGGTACCTACCGGCACGGTCAGGTGGTCGCGAAGCCGGCCGTTCACCTGAACTACGATTTCGATACTGTCTGAGGAGAGAAATGCCGGATCTGGTTCAGGGAAGCGTTCCTCGAATATGGAGCCCTTCTCCGGATTCTGCCGGTGCCAGAGTTCCTCGGCAAGATGCGGGGCAAATGGCGCAAGCAGGAATATGAGCCGACCCAGAGCAAAGCCGAATACGGGTGAGTTTCTTTCGGTGAAGGCGTACAGGTCGTTCAGGAACTCCATCTGGGCGGCGATCGCGGTGTTGAACTGCCAGGCAGTGGTGTCGTCGATCACTTTCTTGGTTGTCTGGTTCAACCTGATGTAGAGCTGTCGCTCTGTCTCAGAAAGGTTGCCGGTGTCAGGTGGGGTAAACCGGATGGCGTTACCGTTCTCTTCATACAGCCGCCAGATGCGGCCCAGAAATCTCGTTACTCCGGTTACGAGTTCGTCCGTCCAGTCCATATTCTTTTCAGGCGGAGCTGCGAAGAGCACAGCCAGACGGGCAGCGTCGGCACCGTATTCGCTGGTGAAGGGCCCTACCCAGACACCGACCTTTTTTGAGCTGGACATTGTCACACCGTTATGTGAGACCATTCCCTGGGTAAGAAGGGTCTTTGCCGGCTCCCGAAAGTCGAGCATGCCCATATCTGCCAGCACTTTTGTAAAGAACCGGAAGAAGACCAGATGGCCGCAGGCGTGCTCGATGCCGCCGATGTAGAGATCGATCGGCAGCCAGGTGTTGACCGCCTCGCGGGCAAACGGGAGCCTGTCGTTCTTCGGATCGGCGTAGCGGAGCATATACCAGGACGAGTTCACAAAGGTATCCATCGTATCAGGGTCACGGTGAGCCCTTCCTTTGCATTGCGGGCAGGTGGTCTCATAGAAGGATTGGACGGACGCCAGGACTGAAGTTCCCTTGGGTTTGTAGTCCTGAACATCCGGGGGCAGCTCCACGGGCAACTGATCTTCAGGTACCGGCACAATACCACACCGCTCACAGTGAATCATCGGAATTGGCGTCCCCCAGTAGCGTTGCCTTGAAATCAGCCAGTCCTTGAGCCGGTAGTTGACCTTGCGCCGACCGATGCCTCTTGATTCCAAATAGTCAGATATCCGCTCTATCGCCTCGTCTGAACGCAATCCGTTGAACTCGCCCGAGCCGGTGAGTATGCCGATGCCGGTGTAGGCAGCGTTCAGACGTTCAGGGTCGGTGATCGGCGAGCCTTCGGGCTGGATGACGACCTTTATGGGCAGCCGGTACTTGCGAGCAAACTCAAAATCCCGCTGGTCATGACCCGGGACAGCCATCACCATACCGGTGCCATAGGAGGCCAGTACAAAGTCGGCGATATATATCGGTATCCGCTCCCCGTTCACCGGATTTATCGCATACCTGCCGGTGAAGATGCCTTCTTTGTCACCGGTGGCAGCAGTGCGCTCGATCTCGGAGCGCAGGAGTACCCGGCGGCAGAAATCGGCGACCTCGGCCTCGCGACCGGTGCCGTTGGCGATAGTGCCTGCCAGCTCGGCATCAGGGGCAAGCGCCATGAAGGTTACGCCGTAGAGCGTGTCCGGTCTGGTGGTGAAGACAGGGAGTTTCTCACCGGTGCCATCGAGGATGAAGTCGATTTCGATTCCCTCGGAACGACCGATCCAGTTGCGCTGCATCACACGGACACTGTTGGGCCAGCCTTCCAGTTTGTCGATATCGCGCAGCAGCTCTTCGGCGTAGTCAGTGATCCGGAAGAACCACTGGGTCATCTTCCGTTTCTCGATCGGAGCACGGCAGGTTCCCCGATAGCAGCGTCCTTCCAAGACCTGTTCGTTGGCAAGAACAGTCTGGCACTTCGGGCACCAGTTGAGCAGAGCCTCCTTGCGATAAGCCAGACCCCGCTTGTAGAACTGGATGAAGAACCACTGGTCCCAGCGATAGTATTCGGGAAGACAGGTGGTAATCTCGCGGTCCCAGTCATAGGCGATACCCATCAGCTTGAGGTTGCGCTTGCAGAGGTCGATGGATTCAAATGTCCACTTGGAGGGGTGTGAGCCATGCTCGATGGCGGCGTTCTCAGCCGGCAGACCAAATGCGTCCCAGCCGAAAGGATGGAGCACATCATAGCCCTGCATCTTCAGAAACCGGCAGACTACATCGCCGATGGTGTAGTTGCGGGCATGGCCCATATGCATATCGCCCGACGGGTAGATGAACATCTCGAGCACATAGAACTTGCGTCTGGGTCTGGGGTTGGTGCGGAATGTTCCTCTTTCGTCCCAGAAACGCTGCCAGCGTTCCTCGATTCTGCGGGCAGGATAGGGCAGACGATTCATACCTGATGGTTCACGCAAGGGGGTCGATACTCTCCATTTGAGGTCTAATACTACTCATCGGGCGCTCCGCGCTGCCGGTCTTATCGGGTTCAGACAGAACTCAGGCCGGTGGTCTGGCTGGAGCAGTCCGCACGGCTGGCGGCAGCAGCAGCAGACGGTGAAGAGATCGAGAAGGGCAAATGGGTCCGGGTGTCCTTTGAGGATTGAACGGTTGATGAGATACAGCTGATAGAGCGCACGGTTTATGTGCTCCTGCTCCCTGCCCCTGACCGCTCGCACCCGTTGCAGCAGCCGGTGAGCGAGCCAGCCGATGACCTTTATCGGCTCTTCGCCCCATCTGGCAAGCCGGTAGAGGACTGCCAGTGCCTGAGAGGTGTCTTTCTTGACTACACTCTCGACGTATTCTCCCAGCGCGTATACCCTGGAGTGGCTGACCAGCCGGCGCACGTCTTCGGTTCTTACCGGCGTGCCGCTGTCAAATAGTATCGACAGCTTATCGATCTCACCTTTCAGAAGGGCAGGCTCTTCTCCGACACGTTCGATCATTTCGGTTATGGCGTCCGGCTCCAGCCGGAGATTACCGGCGGCAGCCCAGCGTCTGACCATCTGTACCAGGACTTCTCCTGACGGTGCGCCGGTGGCAAAGACGCTGCCGCTGATGCCGGCTTCGCGGAAGATCGTCTGCCAGGCCCGGTCGTACTCGCAGGTAACTGCAACGACCGATGAGTCCGGAATCTTGGCCATACTGGTGCAGAGCTCACGGCCCAGTCGCTTGTCGAGCAAATCCAGATCACGGATGATTATCAGCCGTCGGAGCGAGCCGAACGGCGGTTGGCGCATATGCTGTGAGAGCTCGTGTATGCTCAGCCGGTCGCCACCGATGTCGGTGGCGTGCACTATTTCCAGATCAAAAGGCTCCAGTCCCGGGTTCAGCACCTTCTTTCTGAGCGCAGCCAGAATATCGTCTGCCACAACCGGGTCTGAGCCGAACAGGATGTAGAGCGGTCGCAGCCTGCCTGCAGCTATCTCTCTGAGCAGTCCGGCAGCAGGATCAGCAGCTTCACGCGACATCATGCGTATCTTATTCAGATTGCTCTGGTAGTCAATCTGACCACGTGCCAGCACATAGTCTTTACTCGCTCTTGACTTGTTTCTGAAACAGTTCAGAATGTTGCGCAGTGACTAAGCCAAAGGAGGCATTATGAGACGGCTGATGGTGGTCTTGATTGCTGCCGGTCTGGTGACGGGTGCGGTTGCCTGGCCGGGCTGGACTGGTGGCAAGGGACTGTTTCGTATTCAGGATGCCCGTTCTGAAGGCAACTGGAACGGCTCCCTGATGATTCAGGGGATTTCCGCAACCTGGACATATGATCGGATTGCTGAGCCCTGGCGAATCGGCATGAGCGAGGGAACAAAGCTGTTCGCCGATGATGTTACCGCTGTGGTGAGCCTCTCGCCGATCAAGTGGTTTGAGCTCTTCTGCTGGAGCGGGGCCACGATAGAGTACACCACTGTGCCGGAGGATTCGGTATTCTGGGGCTATCACAACCTCGTGCCCGGTGCCAAGCTTTCCATTCCGGTGATTCCGGTGGCAAAGCTCGGAGTTCTTGCCGGCTACAGCATGTATCCCAATTTCGACGACTTCCGTGGTGGCTGGCGCTGGGGGAAGTTTGCTCTGCCGTTTGTGAACGGCATCACCTGGACAGGTCTGGCGACATTCGATTTTTCCGAGAAGCTGCCGCTCCTCCATGTCAACTATGGTCAGGCGACAGATGAGGACGAGGTAGGCACGCAGACAAAGTACACTACGTTCGGTACTGCGCTGGAGTATCAGGTCAGCAAGCTCGACATCTTTGCCGAGTTTGTTTCGGTGCAGACGTCCGGGTCACTCTTTGATAACACCGGCCGGATGTATCTGACTCCGGGAATAAAGATCGGGTATCTGCGACCATTGCTGCTGCAGGCAGGTGTGTCGGTGGGTCTAACCGACAGCGTGGCGCCGCTTGAGTTTACTGCCGGGCTTGGTGTTTCCGGCAGGCTGTTCAAACCCTGCAAGCCCAGATGGGGCGCTGTTGCCGGCAGGGTATATGATGCCAAGACCGGTCAGGCACTGGCGGCAACGGTCAGCTTCCCGACACTGACAAAGCCGTCGCCGGTTACTGCTGACCGGACCAGCGGCAGGTTCACTGCCAAGGGTGTTCAGCCGGGCGATGTAGTGGTCAGAGTGACCGCGACCGGTTATGTGCCGGCGGAGAAATCGGTCACTGTCACTGCCGGCAGGACTGCGCACGTAGAGTTCGCTCTCGAGCGTGAGGTTACCACCGGCACGATCGTCGGTTGTGTGACCGATCCTTCGACTGGCAATCCTCTGTCCGCGACTGTTGAGCTTACGGGAACATCAATTCCGCCGGCGCGTACCGATGCCAATGGTAATTACCAGTTTGAGAATCTGGCCGCCGGTGACTACACGCTCAGTGCATCGGCAGATGGTTATCTGACTGCCACTGCCAGGGCTACGGTGCGACCGAAACAGGAGACCCGGGCAGACTTTGAGCTGGTGAAGGCAGGTATCAAGATAACTCTGAAGGTCTACTTTGACTTTGACAAGGCCACGCTGAAGCCTGAGTCCCACTCGGCGCTCGAGGCGGCTGCCAAGATAATGAAGGAGAATCCCCAGATCAGGGTCGAAATTCAGGGACATACTGACAACATCGGAACCGCCGAGTACAACGACCGGCTCTCACTCAGAAGAGCGCAGGCGGTGGTGGACTACCTGGTCGGACTGGGCATCAGCCGCAACCGGTTGAGTGCCCGTGGATTCGGTTTCAGGAATCCGGCAGCCTCGAACGACACCGAAGAGGGCAGGGCTCAGAACCGTCGGGTGGAGTTCGTGGTTCTGGACTGAAGTAAGACCAGGCAGGCTGTCTGCTGCCGGGCGCCGGCTGCGCCCGCCAGCTCTTTGCAGGCGCCCCATATAAGTATGAGCCCTGAAAACTGCCGGTCATAACCGTTATGATATAAGCCTCTGATAAATAATGTGTTAGTTAGGGGGAACCGAACCGGCTAGACTGTCCCCGGGACTGTGTGGGGGATTATCCCCCCTGCTCTCCCAGTCTGGCTTGCGAGTCTGGCTCGGGCAAATGGTCTGCTTCAGGTTGGTTGACTGGCAACTGTTGCTGACCGAGGGTATGGCAGTGAGTATATCTGTCGGGCAGGAGCAGTTCCAGCTTGCCTGGTCATAACAGCAGGTCTTCGGTGTCATGTTGCTGCCTCTTGCTGATACACTGGTGCAGGTTTGGCAGGATGGGTCTTCTGGCAGTAGGGTTTGCGGGTGTGTTCTAGTGCTTATTGAGCCGCAGGCATCGCTCCTTACTCTGCTGCTACAGATCAGCCTGGCTCTCGGGTTTGACACGTCTGCAAGAGGTTCTACAATCATCAGACAGGAGGCTTGTTTGAAGAAGACTGTTGCCGCTGTGCTGTTGCTGGTGTTGCCAGTGTTGCTCTCTGCCGTGCCCTGGCCGATTCCGCCGGTTGACCGAGTCCATCCGCTCGGCAACAACTGGGGAAACTATCAGGATTATGGTGGCGGCGCCTACTTTCATAACGGCATCGATGTGATCACGCCGGACACTGCCGGTGCCGAGGTGAGGGCGGTGGCACCAGGCTGGGTGAAGGCGTGGGGGACAATCCAGCAGGAGCTGCATTACCGGGTGGCAGTCTGCGATTCCCCTCTTTCCTATACCGGCCGGGCACCAGGCTGGCTGTATGCCCATATCGATCCGCAGCGCCCGCACAAGAATGTAGGTGACAGCGTCAGAACCGGTGACCTGATCGGCTATCTGGTGGACTGGCCCATCAACGCAACTTTTGACCATTGCCACTTTGCCAGAATATCAGACACCGGCGCCACGTGGATGCGATTTCCGAATGTGACATGGTGGTTTATCGAGAACCCGTTGCTGAGTATAAGACCGAATACCGACCTGTTGCCGCCGGTCTTCGAGAATGCGCGCAGCGGTGCCAGATTTGCCTTCTGCCGGGACAATACGAACAACAGCTATCTTGATCCGACACGTCTTACCGGCGATGTTGATATCATCGCCAAGATATACGACAAGACCGGATTTTCCACGGGCAACGCTACCTGGGACAAGCTGGCACCGTATCAGATCGAGCATATGATCCGCCGCACTGACGGTCTGGTCATAAGACCCTGGACGCTCTCGGTTCAGTTTTCCAACCGGCTGGATGCGGCAAATGTGCATGTGGTATACAAGAACGACAACACCTGCAACTCTTATGGCGACTACGACCGGCGCGAGTACTACTATATCGTCACTAATACCGACGGCGACTCGATCATCGAGGCGGGCGATACGCAGGGCAAGTGGGCGACAGCCGGTGTCGGTGATGCCGACTACTGGGTGATTGTCCGGGCAAGTGACATTGCCGGCAACACGACCGTCGATTCGATGCGGGTAACGACCGCCAACGGAGTGCCGATTGCGGCTCCGACTGTGGCGGTGCTGAAGGAACCGTTGCGGATCCAGCAGCTCTCGGGTGCGAGATTCGTTGTCAGGTTCAGTCTGATGCAGGCGGGTGAAGTCCGGCTGAGCATTTTCGATAACTGCGGACGGCTGGTCAGCCGGCTGTGCGATGGCAGTCTTGACAGGGGTGACCATTCCCTCGAGTTCAGCCCGGACGCTGAGGGGGTTTATCTGGTTGAACTCGAGACTGCCGGTATGCGTCAGACCGGCAAGGCAGTGGCTATCCGCTAGTCGTAGCTGCGACCAGAGACCGCTTCGGCTGCCGCGATGGCGGTAGACCAGGCAAAGTGCAGGTTGTAGCCACCGGTCTCTGCCCAGGTGTCGAGCAGTTCACCGATGCAGTAGAGTCCAGTCAGGCGTTTGACCGCCATTCTGTTCAGGTCGATCTCCTCGAGTCTGATGCCGCCGCCTGAGACTGTTGCCCGCGCCAGCGGCTCGGTGCCAGTTACCTCCCATACTGTTGACTTGAGCACCCGCACAAGTGAGTCGAGTTCACTCCGGTTGAGCTGGCAGGCGCGTCGGTCAGCCGGAATACCGGATTCGGCAACAAGCCGGGCACCAAGCCGTCTTGAGACCAGCATTCTGAGGATAGTGGTAACCCGAGCCTTCGGACTGGCCTTGCAGGCGGCAGTAAGCCCGCTGCGCAGTGCCTCGTGGCTTTTGTCAGGAACCCAGTCTATGCGCAGCTGGACATTCTGGCCGGTGAGCAGCGCCCGGGCAGCATAGCCGCAGAGGTTGAGCACGCCTGAGCCGGTAACAAACTGATGGGCAAAGAGAAAGTGTCCGGTCGTTTCCTTCAGGACTCTGCCGTCAGCAAGAACTGCCATTCTCACCTGGGGATGGCTTATTCCGGCGAGCTCGTTCAGGTCGGTCTTGGTCTGAAGCGATGCCAAAGCAGCAAACCATGGCGTTGTGCTGATGCCAAGCTGCGCAGCCAGTCTGAGTCCGTCGCCGGTGGAGCCGGTCTGGGGATAGCTGGCTCCGCCTGTAGCCAGACAGACAGAGTCGCACCTGAGTACTGTCTGGTCAGCCAGCACAACTTCCCAGCCGGGCTTCAGCTCCCTGACCGCAGCGCCGGTTCTTATGCTGACACCGGCAGCGACGACTGCCTGCACCAGCCGGTCGCGCACCAAAGCTGCATTGGCACCCGCTGCCCAGATGCAGCCAGCAGAGTCGACCCTTGAACCTATTCCGAGCGAGGCAAAGAGGTCGACGATCCGTTGATAGGGAAACCGCTTGAGCAGGGGCAGGAGGAGCCCGGCAGGAGCATCAAATCTGGCTGCCATTGCTCTGGGCGACTCGGCGTGGCTGAAATTGCACTTGCGGCCGCCGGTGAGCGCCAGCTTGTGGCCACACCGGTCGGTCTTCTCAAGTAGCACGACCTTGATCCCTAGTCGGGCGGCAACCAGCGCGCAGACTAGCCCCCCTGCTCCGCCACCGATGACCGCCAACAGCATAAGTCTATTATCATCGTAATGTTAGGGGTTACAAGGTCTGGTGTTGACAGGGGTGTACCCGTCTGGATACTTGAAGCCGCAATTTGGCTCCATTACCGGGAGCACGGCAGCCCGGTACACCAACCGGCTCGGTCACCAAACATTGCCGCGTTACTGAGCTGCTCGTGACTCCCCTTTCTGTTTGCCGTCAGCTGAACCTTCAGACAGGAGTTCCCGTCTAAATGTCGAGAGCACGACAGTCCGGTATACACCAACCGGCTCGGTCACCCAATTGCCGCGTTACTGGGCTGCTCGTGACTCTCTTTTTTTGCCTAGGAGCAGCTGAAGTTCAGGCAACGGCCGCTAACGAACCTTGCCGCCACCAGTTCCGTCTAAATGGCGAGAGCACGACAGTCCGGTAGTCAAAAAGGCTCGGTCATGAAACTGCCGCGTTACTGGGCTGCTCGTGACTCTCGCCTTTTCAGACAGGTTGGAGTAAGGCCGGTGCTACTCTATTTCAGTCTGATCCTGCCAATCCTTCAGCGTTATAGTGGCAAGTCCCAGACCGGAAGAGCCGGGTTTGCCCAGAGTGAACTCGGCTGCCTCAAGCAGCTCGGCCGCGGGTTCGGCAGATTTCGGATCATCGGGACGGAAGGCGGCAACGACCTGAGTGTAGCCGTGGTCAGCAGCGAAGGTCATAACTTCGATTAGCAGGTCGGCGTGGACGTTATGCTCACGCGCCCAGTCGGTGGTAGATAGCGCTGCGAGAAAGAGAGCATCCTGGTCAACTGGCAGACCGGCTCGCTTAATTCCCGGGAAAAGTTCGGGTCGACCGAAGATCGCGTAGCCAATAATCTCTGAGTGCCGGATGGCAAGCTTCACACCCGATCTGCTGTCGCGGACGATGGGCTCGATCTCAGCCAGGCTCGTAATACACTCGGTTGTAAAAAGATGTCTCTCATCGCGCTCGCACAGGGGGCAGTGCAGGCACCACGGACCGGTGAGAGCCATCCTTGATAGACTCTCGGTGTTGAGATCGACAATGACCGTGTCTGCGTCCACCGCCAGTTAGCGGACGAGCAGGACTCTTGACCAGCTCTGGCTGGTGCCGGCGTCCGGCTCAACAAAGTAGGTACCGGCAGGGACTCTCGCGTCATGCCGGTCGGTTCCGTCCCAGACGAGCCGTTGATTTCTGGACGGTCGCTGGTATAGGTACTGACAGGGAACGATGCTGATGAGTATGGCCTGTATCATTACCAATCTTGGTTTCTGGCTCTGTCCTTGTCAACAGAGATTGACTCCAGCCGTCAAGTCCCTAGAATTACCGCTGCGCAGGAAGACAACCTGAAAGGGAGGACTGTGAAGACAACTCTGAATGTGTTGTGGGTCGTAGCGCTGCTGGGCAGTCTGGCGAGCGCTGACCTAGAATGGACGCAGGCGACGTCAGCCGCAGCCTGGACTCCGCGCAGCATGTTTGCCGCGGCGGTATATGCCAACAAGATGTGGCTGCTGGCCGGCAGGCCGGATACCAACGATATCTGGTGGTCTAACGACGGTGCCAGCTGGAATCTGGCGACTGCCCGAGCCCAGTGGTCAAGCCGTATTGGTGCGGCGGCAACCGAGTTTCAAGGTTCGCTCTGGCTGGTGGGCGGCAAGCCCAGAACCGGTCAGGTCAGCGACGTCTGGCGTTCAGCCACCGGCGATTCTTGGACACAGGTTACCGGACAGGCCGGCTGGCCAGGCCGACCGCATCATGCACTGCTTGCCTATGACAACAAGCTCTGGGTGCTGGGTGGTGGAGTGATCGGTGGTCTGTTCAACGACGTCTGGAACTCAGCCGACGGTGTCAGCTGGACACGGGTCAGTGCTGGTGCGCCCTGGTCTGCCCGGCACGGCCATGCGGCTGCGGTCTTCAATGACCGGATGTGGGTGCTGGGCGGTGCGGAAGGGACAGGTCAGTGCCTGCGTGACGTGTGGTACTCCAGCGACGGGATTGAGTGGACGCGTATAACTCCGGCAGCACCCTGGCCGGCGCGGGCGTTTGCTGCAGCAGTGGTCTTCAATAACCGGCTCTGGATTCTGGGTGGTCGCAGAGACACCTGCTATCACGACGCGTGGTACACCACCGATGGCGCCACGTGGATACAGGCAGAGACCGGTGCGGACTGGCTGCCCCGCAGCCACTTCCGGGCACTCTCATACAGCGGCCGTCTCTGGATTCTGGGTGGGATGGGGACAGACAGCACTCCGCTTAATGATGTCTGGTTCACCCGCGGTACCGGCATAGCTGAGCAGGAACCGGCGAAGGAGTTGTTCAGGGTCGAGTGCGTGCCCGCGCAGTTCAGGACACGGACAGAGATCCGCTGGGGTCCAACCTTGACGGGTCTCAGCCAACTGGAGATTAGCGATGCTGCCGGTCGCCGGGTGAAGACATTCTCGACAGCAGGACGTTCAGCGGTTGTCTGGGACGGTACTGATGAGCTCGGCCGGCAGGTTCCCTCTGGTGTCTACATCTGCCGGCTGACAGAAAGACAGACGGCAACGGCCGTCAGAGCAGTACTGGTCAGATAGGTCTTCCAGGGCAGACGAGCCCGGACTGATGCAGCGGAGCCAGCGGTGAACACGTTGCTGCTGATGGTTGCCGCCTTTGTCGGCTACATCGTCGCCTACAACACCTATGGCCGCTTCCTTGCCCGGCGGATATTCAGAATCGACCCTCAGGCCGTGGTTCCGGCAGTCAGTCAGTGCGACGGCAGAGACTTTGTGCCCACCCGCAGGATCAT
>JBDRUL010000012.1:0-12282 GCA_039801305.1 Caldifarciminota bacterium
CGCCAGAGAATCATCAGCTCTAAAGCCTAGAGTCCAGAGTCCGACTCGTCAATCACGACCTGCCCCAGGGCAGTCCCCCCAGCTGTCCCGGGGCATGCCCGGGGCATGCCCCCATTCTGCTAACTGATTATGCTGATGAGACTTGTTCTCAGACAGCGGTCACCGGACAGCTGACCGGCAGCCAGCCAGTGTCACTCTCTGCCCAACTCGAGCGTAAGTTTATATGGGGGTAATGACGTTAGTATATGAGAGGAGAAAGAGCAATGAACCGGAATCGCCAGAAAGGAGGTGAAGAAGATGGCATCTGATGTTACCCGACGCCTTGAGCGCTGGCTCCTGAAGACCGATCCGGATACGGTGAATGCGCTGCTGCACCGGCTCCGGGAAGGAATGGTGCGCCGGCAGGAGGAGCAGCAGATCGAGATGTATCAGGCAGAGCTGAAAGCCCGGCAGACTCTCAACGACAGCAACGTGCCAACCGTACTGTACGCGATGTATCTGAACTACGCCCGGGAACTGTTCTCTCTGAGCAGGCGCTTTGCCGGCTCATCACTGATCCGGGAGGCGAACGTGCTCTTGGAGAAGTGGGTCGGCCGCAGTCTGAACCGGGAGGTGCTCGAGCGCATCCGCGACGAGGTATTCAACATCGGCAACCCGGCCGGAGACTAAGACAGGCCAGAACCCAAAGAGCCGCCCGGCCTGGGTCGCCAGGACGGCGAGATCACCCCTGGTCCTGCTGCCGGCTCGTAGAGCCGTGCCCGGGCAATTGCAAACTCGCCATACCGGTTGTTCAGCCGATCAAGGGTATGGAACAGACCTGACCTCGGCTCATCTTCAAACAGACCAGCCTGCCTGAGATTTCTCACCAGACCCGATACCGTTACACCGAGCAGTCTGACCAGCCGCGGCGGCTGATAAAGCTCCTCAAACAGCTTCAAAGCGATCTGATAGATACGATAGCCGTCGTCGATGAAATCCCGGCGGCTGCGCTGGCGGATAAAGGTCGAGAAGTCGGCATAGCGCAGCATCAGCGAAACCGTGCGGCCGGCATAGCCATCAGCCCGCAGCCGGCGACCCACCTGCTCAGCGAGCTGGAGCAGCCGCTGTCGGATGATCACCGGATCGCGCGTGTCCTTTTCAAGGGTCAGAGAATGGCCCATTGACCTGGTCACCGGCTCATGAAAATAGGGCATCACCCTTGAATCGTCCTCACCCCGCCCCATACGGTGCAGCCGCGCACCGATCACACCGAAGATGCGGACAAGCTCCTGCTCCGGGTACCTGCCCAGATCAGCACATGTCCTTATTCCCAGCGCGTTGAGCCGGGCAGCTGTCCTGGTGCCGATGCCACACAGCTCCTCGACTGGTGTCTTCTCCATCAGTTCAGCCACTTCGGACTGACGCACACGGCACAGTCCATCCGGCTTATGCTTCTCGCCGACAAGCTTGGCCAGCAGCTTGTTGGGCGCAATGCCGATGGAACAGGTCAGACCAAACTCTGCCCTGAGAAACTCCTTGATCCGGCGGGCAACAGCCTCAGGACCACCGAAGAGATGGCTGGAGTTCGTCACATCGAGGAAGACCTCATCAATAGAGAAGACCTCGACCAGATCGGTGAGCGTAGTATAGAACGCCAGAATGCGGATCGACGTATCTATGTACTTGGCAGGGTTGCCCCTGACGAGGATGATCTCCGGACAGAGCCTCCTGGCCGCCGGCACGGTCATCGCTGTCTTGATCCCTCTCTGCTTGGCTTCGTAGGAAGCTGCGGCGATAACCGTACGGCCATCAGGATCACCGCACACGCCTACGGGCTTGCCGCGCAGAAACGGAAATGTCTGCTGCTCCACTGCGGCAAAGAACGCATCCATATCCACATGCAGCACCTCGCGCTCCTTTGCCGCCATGGCATCAGGCCGGGCTAGTGAAGGAATCTGTGGCAGCAACAGAACATCTCAATCATTCGCAATATGTCCCGACGATTCGCCACTCAAAAGTCTTGGCATTGTAGCAGAGCTCAAAGAGACTGGCGCCGTCTGAGACCGTGAAGTGATAGATGTCGGCTGAGCCGTGATTCTCACGCCAGACATAGGTCACCTCCTGAATCCGGTACTCACGGTTGCGCCAGATGAACATCACCGGTCGCAACCGGTCATGGGGAAACCGCTGCTCGCGCGGCTGATTGTACAGGGCATAGACCTTGACCTGCTCATTGAGCCGAGTATGGGTCATACCAGACTCCGTTGTCGAACCGTTCCCGGAAGCCGGGGCAGAGAAGAAAAGACTCATCTGCACTGTCACCTCCATCTCTACTGGTAATTACGCAGCAGCCCGACCACCACGCCAATGATGCGGAAATCGGTCCGGCTCTGATCCAGCACTATCGGCTGGAAATCCGGGTTCTCAGGTTTGAGTACAATCCTGCCATCAGAACAGACGAGACGCTTGACCGTAGCCTCCTCGCCGATGAGTGCAACCACAATCTCACCGTTATCAGCCGTATCCTGCGGCCTGACAATGACCAGATCGCCATCAAAGATACCGGCGCCAGCCATGCTCTGACCACGAACCCGCAGCAGAAAACAGCCACGGAACCGGCTGAACGAAACATAAGCCTCCACATTCTCCACTGCCAGCACCGGTGAACCCGCTGCAATACGACCGATGAGCGGCAGAGAATCGGGCCGAAGACCGATCTTCAGAGAACGGGCTTTGCGGCTGACCCGCTCAAGCTGCCCCTCCCGCACCAGAACGTCCAGATGGTACTTCACCGCCTTGGTGCTGGAAATACCCACTGCCGCGCCGATCTCACGCACACTCGGAGCAAACCCATGCTCCTCAATATACGCCCGGACAAACTCCATAATCCGAACCCGACGCTGCCTATCTATGGTAAACATATGTTTACATCATAATAGCAACCGGTCACGTGTCAAGCAGAATTCTGAACTTCTGTTCTCAAAAAGAGAGCGGGCTCCTGCGAGCCCGCTCATCCGGCTGATTCTCTTACCCTTATTTGAGTACCGTTGTCTTCAAGCGTGTGCTGCCTACTGCTCCTGAGAGCTCGTAGAAGTAGGTTCCGTTACCGACCTGTCTGCCATCGTCGCGGCGCAGGTCCCACTGTACCGAAACAGTGCCGGCGGCAATGTTTCCGGACAGCAGTGTCCGCACCAGTTCACCGGAACTGGAATAGACCCGCAACGTGACCTTGCCCGCACCGGGCATATTAAACCTGACCGTCTGGCTGCTGCCTGCCGGATTTGGAAAGACTCCGGCAAAAGCGAGCTCCACCCTTCTCCCCTCAGCCACGCCGGTCAGATACGGCTCAATCCAGCTTCTGATCGTGTACTCGTCAAAGCCCTCCATGCTGCCCACTACCAGACCGGCAGTGTCAACAACATAGTTCAGCGGAATGTACCCGTTCATCCGGTAGCGCTGCCAGGCGGTTCCCGGGTCGCGCAGAAACGGATATGAGTACTGCCGGGCATAGACCTTCACCACCGTCTCCATGTTCTCCCAGAGATTGATTGCGAAGGGTATGAAGCCGCGTGAGCCGTACTCGTTGTAAAGAGCCTGCAATCGCGGTAACTCCGCGAGGCAACTCCCTCAGCCCGATTGCCAGAAGTTGAGCAGCATCACATTGCCGCGATAATCGCCCGGTATCGTGTGTGTGACCCAGGCGGTATCAGGCAGTGTGACGCTCGGCGCCGGCTCACCCGGCTGTGGCCATGCCATCAGAGCAGTGCCCAGCAGCACGCCCATTACAGCCAGTTTTGCTTTCATCGGCACCTCCTGTAAGGTTATCAAGACAGCATATCCTACTTCTTCCCGCTCTGCTGTCAAACCCGCTAATCAACCGGTATTGACTTCCTGCCGGCTTGGTGCACACTCTGTCGACGTGACCAACCTGCTGCAGGTCAGCACCACCTTTTCGCGACGCTCTGACGCGTTGCGTATTGCCCGAACACTCGTTGAGCAGCGCTTGGCTGCCTGTGCCCAGATTGTCGGGCCCATCACCAGCATCTACTGGTGGCAGGGCCGGCGGTATCGCTCCAGGGAATGGCTCTGCCTGCTCAAGACCCGCACATCGCTCTATCCGAGGCTTCAGCAGAAACTCCTCCGTCTGCATCCATATGAGACTCCGGAGATAGTTGCTACCAGGGTAGTGACTGGCAACCCCGATTATCTGGACTGGATTCGCCGCGAAACCACCGGGTAGCTGTGCCGCTCGACCGCCTGCTCGCTGACCTTCAGTCCACCGACCCGGAAGTGCGCCGAGCAGCCATCGACCGGCTGCAGCAGGTAGGCTCGGAGGAAGCGGCTGGCGCACTCGTGCTGCTCCTGGCTGATCCGGATGCGACTGTCCGCCAGAAGGCAGCCGATGCCCTCGTGCGACTGGGCTCGGCCGCAGTAGGACCGGTGGTGAGGTATCTGACAAACTGGAATGGACCAATCGGCACGACAATACCGAAGCTGCTTGGAGAGCTGCGCATAATATCTGCACTTGATCTCCTTCTCGCGCATGTTGCTGATCGTGATTCGGCA
This sequence comes from Caldifarciminota bacterium, assembly GCA_039801305.1. Classification (GTDB taxonomy): domain Bacteria; phylum Hydrothermota; class Tepidihabitantia; order Tepidihabitantales; family Tepidihabitantaceae; genus JBDRUL01. The sequence continues at coordinate 4,546 of JBDRUL010000012.1, forward strand.
ACCAGAGCCGCGATTGCCACTGCCCTGGGACAGATTGGCAGCGCCACCGCAATCAGAGACGAGAGCCGGCTCAACCGCGACATCGTTCCGGCACTGCTCGATCTTCTGCGCGATCTCAACTCCGATGTCAAGGTCGCTGCCGCCTGCTCACTGGGTCTGCTGGCGCTGCCGGAGACGGTTGACGCCCTTCTTGACGAACTGCCAGACGACAATCCCGCGGTTCGCATCGCGGCTGCGGATGCGCTCGGCAGGATAGGTGATCGCCGCGCCGTGGACAGCCTTTCCCGGCTGGCGGGTGAAGACGTAAATCTGGCAGTACGCCGGACAGCCGAAGCCGCGCTGCGCCGCATCTCCCGGCACGCGGTAGGCCCGCTGGTCAGAGCACTGGCCGGTGACAGTCTGGAAGAGCGACTGCAGGCAGTATCTGCTCTGCTCGAGCAGGGCAAAGCCGCGGTCATACCGCTCACCAGTCTCCTTACCCATTCTGACCCGGCTGTACGGGCTTCGGCAGCAGACGTGCTCGGCACAATCGGTGACCCTGCCTGCCTCGACGCTCTGCTGCCGCTGATTCACGACCATGACAGCTCAGTACGTCTGACAGCAGCAAGAGCACTCGGCCGCATCAGCCACCCCCGCTGTGCGGAACGTCTTGCCCGTGCTCTACAGGACAACGATCCGCTGGTCGCAGCAGCAGCTGCCGATTCGCTTGTGAACCTGGGTGAGATCGCTCTGGAGCCGGTCTTCAAGATCCTCAGTACCCATTCAGAAGCACCCGACGCCCGGCTGACCGGCAGCAGTCCGGAAACCCGTGTCCGTGCCATCGCTGTGCTCGGCAGGCTCCGCCACCGGGGTTCATGTGAACTGCTTGTCAGAGGGTTGCAGGACAGTACGGTCTGGGTGCGGATAGTTTCGGCGCAGGCACTGGGTGAGATCCGCGAAACAACGGCAGTGCCGGCGCTGATCGAGGCGCTGCGTGACCGCGATGCGGTCGTACGCGCGATGGCGGCCGAGGCACTGGGCAGAATGTGCGACTACCGCGCCACGATGCCTCTGCTCAATCTCCTCTCCGACTCCAGTGATCTTGTGCGGATAAACTCCCTGAAATCGCTCGGCCAGATAAACAACCCGCTGGCAATTCCCTTCGTGATGCGTTCGCTCGCAGCAGCAGAACCTGAAGTCCGCGCCGCCGCCATAACTGCGCTGGCGATGATGGGTGCGCGCGAAGTCCTGCCCCGGCTGAAACAGATTGCCCGCATCTGGCCGCTCAGCCGTGAACCGCGTATCGTCAAACAGGCGGCACGCTGCGCGATCGCAGTACTGAAGGCAGCTCCGCTGAAATCAGGCGGGCCTGACGGATCAGACGAACTCTAGTCTTCCAGAAGCGCCCGGACAAAGGTTTCCGCGTCAAACTCGTCCAGATCATCGATACCTTCGCCGGTACCGACAAACCTCACCGGCAGCCCGAGCTCGAGCACGATCGGAATCAGTACCCCTCCCTTGGCAGTACCGTCCAGCTTGGTCACAATGATGCCGGTCAGACCCAGCGCCGCGTTGAAAACCTGTGCCTGCCGGATACCGTTCTGCCCCACTGTCGCGTCGAGCACCAGCCATACCTCGGGTGGTGTCGCTGTTCCTGCCAGTGCCTTGGCGCAGACCCGACGGATCTTGACTGCCTCCTGCATCAGATCCTGACGGGTGTGCATCCTGCCCGCAGTGTCAACCAGCACCACATCACTGCCGGCAGAGCGTGCCTTCTGAATCGCATCAAAGGCAACTGCTGCCGCATCCTGCCCCGGTTGCGACATCACCAGCAGTGCACCCGCGCGTTCTGCCCATATACCGAGCTGTCTTGCCGCAGCATCACGATAGGTATCCGCTGCCGCCACCACGACCTTCTGGCCCCGTCTGATGAGATAGTGGCAGAGCTTGCCCACTGTGGTCGTCTTACCCGAACCGTTGATGCCAACCACCATCACCACTTGGGGCCGTGCTGCCCAGGCTGCAGGGAAACCGGCACTGCCTGCCGTACTTCTGAGAATCCGCTCCATCTCTGCCCTGACCGCCGACACCGGTTCGGCACCAGACTGCCTTACCCGTTCAAGCAGCAGATCTGTCGCTCTGACCCCGACATCAGCCATGAGGAGTAACCTCTCTATCTCATCGATGTTCCGCGCTGAGCGCAGCCCCTGCAGGAGCTGCCGCGTCTTCTCCAGCCCCTGTTTCAGCCGTTCAAACAGCCCCATCCCACAGAACCGCGCCTACCGGCGCGTGCCGTCGCTGTTGAACTGTGCCAGACTCACCGATACCAGCTGCGAAATACCCGGCTGCTCAGCAGTGACTCCGAAAAGCGTGGCGGCACGCTCCACGGTCGCACGATTGTGCGTAATTATCACCACCTGCGTCTGTCGGGAAAGCTCCTGGAGATAGTCGGCAAACCTTCCGACATTGACGTCATCAAGCGGCGCATCGACCTCGTCCAGAAAGCAGAACGGTGCCGGCTTCACCCGGTAGAATGCAAAGAGCAGTGATACCGCCAGCAGCGCCTTCTCACCATCCGAAAGCTGCTCCAGTCTCCGGGGTGTCTTGCCTTTGGGCCGGGCAATTATGGCAACTTCAGACTGCAGGGGATTCGCCTCATCCAGCAGCACCAGGTCAGCCTCTCCCTCCAGAAACAGCCTTCTGAATATCTCCTTGAAATGCTCACGCACCTCGGAATACGTTTTCAGAAACTGGTCGCGCGCATGCCGGTCCAGCTCCGTCATCGTCTGCTCCAGATTCGCCTTCGCCCTCACCACATCATCACGCTGCGCCACGAGTCGGCTCAGATCCCTTCTCTCCTGCTCGAACTCGTCCGCTGCCAGCGGATTGACCGCTCCCAGCGCCTCCAGCCGGCGCTGAACGCTTGCCCGGCGCTCTTCAAAATCGTCCACTGGCTCAGGGGTGAAGGAGGCAATGTCGACTCCATGACTTGCGCGCGCCTCTTCGACGAGCGCTGCCAGCCGCTGCTCCAGATCGTGCAACCGCAGCCGCTGGTCTATCACAAACCGCTGATTTCTCTCCTGCTTCTCCCGCAGCTCGGCAATGTTCTTCTCCAGCTCCTCTTCTGCCTGCGCGATGCTCGCCGGTGCGAGCCCTGCTGCCTGTGCCTCCAGTTCTTCTGCCTCCCGCCGTTTCTGCTCAATCGCCGCCTGCCGTTCCTGTGCCGACTGCCGCAACCTGGCTGCCTCCTGACGCTGAGCCTCACTCTCACCCGTCAGAGACGAAGCCCGGCGCCGCGCTTCGTCGATCGTCCTCTTGACATAGGCAAGCTCGGTCTCCAGCCTTGATACCTGCTGCTGCTCCTCACCGAGTGCTGCCAGCGCCTGTGCCGAGTCCTGCAGTGCCTCCTTGACCAGACCTTCGTGCTCGGCAACCGCCAACTGTACTGCTGTCAGTTCCTGCACCTTCGTCGCACTGCCGCCTTCCGCCTCAGCCAGCCGTTTTCTCAGCGAAACCACCCTGTCTGCTGCTGTTTTCAGCTGCGCTTCCAGATTCTGCAGCTCGGCTCCAGCGCGCTGTTCTTCAGCCTTCAGATCAGCCAGCACGCCCCCTGCCGCGGCTGCCAGTGCTGACAACCCTGCCCGCGAACGGTCGGTCTCAACCAGTTCAGCCTCGTACCGGCTGAGTTCCCGCTGCAGTACCGACTCCTCCTCGAGGAGCGACTGCTCCCTTGCCGCACATTCAGCCAGAGCGCTCTGCACCTCAGCAAGTCGCTGACTCACCCGTCTGAGCCGGCGACCGGCACTCAGCTGGCCCCGTTCAGCTCCCTCCATCACTAATCTGCCGTCAGCAAACCGGGCAACGCCATCACGGGTTACGAGATTCCAGCCGGGGCAGACCTCTGCCAGCTGTTCAAGGTCAGCGCCATCCGGCGCTACGAGAAAAGAACCGAGAACCTGCAACAGCAGTGCCGGTGCACCTGGTTTCACCTTCACATACTCAGCCAGTCTGCGGACAACCGTCCCAGCTGGCTCTGGCGGTACTTCTGCCTCGCGGTGACCGGCCTGTGGAAGCAGGAATCCGTAACGCAGCTGCGGTCCGGCTTCAGCGAGAAGCTCAAGTTCCTGCCGGGTAACGCTCCGGTTGATGCTCAGAAAATCCAGAACAGAATAGAGTGCCGCCTCGCAAGCCCGCTCCCAGCCTTCACTCACCTCAAGAAACGAACACACCTCTCCCGCCAGTCCGTCGCCAATCACACCAGCAGCATTCTGCGCCTGTTCGGTCACCAGTGCCCTGCGCAGTACTGCCACATCCTTCTCCAGCCCGGCATGCTCCTGGCGCAGCTGTGCCGCCTCTCCCCGCACCCGTCTCAGCTCATCACCGGTCGCTGCCAGCTGCCGGCGCCAGGATTCAACCTGTTGCCGCAGTTCTCCCATCCTCTGGTCTGCTGCCAGAAGTTGTCGTTCAGCTTCAGCGGCTTCGGCTTCAGCCCGTTTGACCCTTTCCCTGATCGATGCCAGCTCCTGCCGTTGCCGCTCTGCAACTTCGCTCAGATTCTCGGCAATAGCCTCCAGCCTTGCCAGTGCCGAACGGTCTGCCTGCTCAATCTCCAGCTGCTCCCGTACCTGGTCACGCAAGACCGCCTCTTGGGTGCGCAGCTGGTAAAGCTTCTGTTCCAGACTGCTGACCCGCTGCCGTGCTGCTGCCAGACGTACGTTTGCCGCCTTCACACCTTCTCCTGCATTCTTCAGCCGTTCGACTGTCTCGGCAAACAGCTGCTCGAACGCTGCTACTGCCTCGTTCTGACGCTCTTCTTCCTGCCGGGCTCCTGCCGCCGCCTGTTCCAGCAGCTCTGCCCGCTGACGCTCAAGTACCGACTGTGCCTCCAGCTCCGCCTGCGCTGCCCGCAATTGATGCACCCCTGCCAGCAGAGCCTCCCGCTGCGCCTGCCTTTCACGTACCTGCATACGTAGAGTGCGCAGCTCTTCTTCCAGCCGGTGAATTGCCGTGAGCCGCTCTGCCTCTGCCCGCTCAAGCGCCTCGGCATCAGACCGGGTTGCCACCAGTTCCCGCCCAAGCGAGTCGTACTCCATTTTCAACTCCACCAGCCGCAGTGCCTTCTCCTCCTCCTTCAGACGCTGGTAGGCACGCAGCCGGGCAGCCTGGCGGCGTAACCCGCGTACTACCCGCTCCCGCTCCGCGACTATGTCCTCAAGCCGGACAAGGTCGCTGGCGGTCAGCTCAAGCTTGCGCTGACAGTCTGCCTTCGCCTCTTGATACTTGGCAAGCTGTGCCGCCTCGTCAAACATCCTTCTTATGTTCCCAGAGACAATCTCACGAATCTGACGCAGGTCAAAGATCGAGTACGCCTTGGTGCCGATACCGGCACTCAGAAAGAGATCGGTGATATCACGAAGACGGCACTGCTGTCTATTCAGAAAGTACTCACTCTCGCCCGAGCGGAAGTAGCGCCGCCTGATCTCAAGCTCGGCTCCCAGCCCCGGCACATCCCCGGTATCCAGCACCAGTCGCACCTCAGCCATGTTCAGCGCCGGCGACTGAGCAGTACCGCCAAAGATCAGATCTTCGTTCCGGGCACAACGCAACAACGCGAACGACTGTTCACCCAGCACCCAGCGCAGCGCATCCAGAATGTTTGACTTGCCGCAGCCGTTAGGCCCGACAATCGCATTCATCCCCCGCGCCAGCCTGAGGGTCGCCTTATCCCGGAAGGACTTGAAGCCGATAAGCTCCAGCTCTTTGATGAACAAAGCCAGCTAATATAGGTCTCCACACCAGCCAGTCAAGACCAGCCTGTCGCCCGACCATCCCGCGGCCGAGCTGTATCCCACGAGTAACACGAGTATACACCCGGCACCAGCACCGATATATCATCGGCCGGGACAGCGTAACATATTGTGAATGTAACAGTTAGCAGCCGCAGCACCAAAAACGCCAGCCTAAACTGTATCACCAATAATACACAAGGTACGGCTGCGGCATGCGTAACATCTTGTTTGTTAAGAAGTTAGAGACCCAAAGATTCCCGGAACGACTGTTGCTTGTTCTATGGGTAGTTGAGGTAGAAGCGCTTGGGGTTGCGGCCTGTAAACCGGCACCTATCTGCAAGGGTATTGTGCGAAGCCGGAAGAGATTGGGCAGACTGGGAAACTGCAGCTCTCTTGCCGCAGCCCGCGCTTCCAGAACTGCGAGGTGAACGATGTGGCTGGTAAGGTGGTCTGGTCTGCGGCACTTTGATATCGACTCTCTCCGTACCGTACCCGAGAGCGCCGGGCTCTATCTTCTCTGGTCAAAGGACAGCGATGGCAGTCTGAAGTGCTGCTGGGCCGACCATTCTGATAACCTTCGTCTCGGCCTGATCTCGTATCTCAACACCGCTGTATCGGATAACAGAAGGACTGTACCGGGCAACACTCTGATGTTCGAGTTTGCGCTCCTGCCGAGTTCTCTGCTGCGGCAGGGCGCAGTGAGATTCTTGCGTAGATGGTATCGGATTGGTGGTATTTTCGAGGAGGGAATCCTGATTCCGGTGAATCCTCCGGTCAGAGAGATGTACCCCCCAGCTCCACCGGGCCGGTCAAACGGGGCTGACACCGGCCTCAACTCTTACCTGCGTTCAGGCGTGCCGCGCCTCCCAGAGCCAACCAAAGGGAACACTCTCATCGCCTGAACGTTCGCGGGGCGGGAGAGATTCCTCCCGCCCCGCGCCGAGCCGGTTGGTCCGACACGGATCCTTTCTGCACAAACAGCGGCAATCAGCCTCCCAGAGTCGGCCACTGACTGATTGACAGAGTGCTCACCGCGGTTATGCTACCGCCGGTGACCTTGCGGACTCCCCTCTATGACCTTGGCATCAGAGATGACTGCCTCAAGAAGCAACTCGATGAAGATCTGTCAATAATTGCTCAAACCGGCAGATTCGTTCTTGGGCCGAAACTCGAGCAGTTTGAGAAACAATTCGCCGAATTCCTCGGCATCAGTCATGTAATCGGTGTTAACAGCGGAACCGATGCTCTCTGGCTGAGTCTGCTGGCTCTGAGCATAGGCCCGGGCGACGAAGTGATCACCCCTGCCTTCACCTTCATCGCCACCGCGGCGGCAATAATCAGAACAGGCGCGCAGCCGGTATTCGTTGACATCGATCCAAATACACTCTGTCTGTCACCAAATACCTGTGCTGGCGCCATCACCAAACGGACACGAGCGATCGTTGCTGTCCACACCTATGGCCACTGCGGTGACCTGAAAGCCATTGCTGAGCTCTGCCAGAAGTACGGGCTTGTGCTCATCGAGGATGCCTGTCAGGCAGTGGGCGGGAAGTGGCAGGGCAGGTCACTCGGTACCATCGGCACTCTTGCGGCTTTCAGTTTCTACCCCACCAAGAATCTGCGTGCTCTTGGCGATGGCGGAGCAATCGCCACTGACGACGCCAACATTGCCGGACTGCTCCGACAACTCCGCAGCCACGGCCGTGACGAGAGAGGACTGCACCGCCATCTGGGCTGGAATTCCCATCTTTCTGAGCTGTCCGCCGCGTTCCTGCTGCATCAGCTTCCCGGTCTGGCACTTGCGACCGAGCGCCGCGCTGCCCTGGCTGACCGCTATATCCAGCAGCTACCGGACAATGTCCGGATAGTCAGAGGCCATCCGGAATGCAGTCCGGCTTGGCACCAGTTTGCCATCCTCACCCAGCGACGAGACGAACTCCGTTCGGCGCTTACTGCTGCCGGTATAGAG
>JBDRUL010000013.1:0-12265 GCA_039801305.1 Caldifarciminota bacterium
TTGTCGAAGACCGTCATGTGGGGATAGAGAGCATAGTTCTGAAAGACCATTGCGACGTCGCGATCCTTGGGCTCGACGTTGTTGACCACCCGCTCGCCAATTATGATTTCGCCTGAGTCGGCGTCTTCCAAGCCGGCAACCAGGCGCAGAGTTGTCGATTTCCCGCAGCCTGACGGACCCACCATTACGAAAAACTCGTGGTCGGTAATCTCCACTGTGACATCGTCAACCACCCGTACCTTACGGTCGAACGACTTGACCACGTTCCTCAAGAGTACCCTGCTCATATGGTTTGCAATCGGTCGACGATGTCTAATGCCAGCGACATGGGGCAACGACTATGTTTGAGATCTGGCGGGACTCGCCGGCAGTCGCCATAGCACAGCAAGAATGCGGCTGATAGTTTCCTTCAGATCCCGTCGGGGAACTACAACGTCGAGCATGCCGTGTTTAAGTAGGAACTCGGAAGTCTGGAAACCTGGAGGTAGTTTTTCGCCTATTGTTTCTTCGATGACGCGACGCCCGGCAAAACCGATGAGGGCGCCTGGTTCTGATATGATGACGTCACCCAGCATCGCAAATGAGGCAGATACTCCACCGGTACAGGGGTCCACAGGGATAGCAATATATGGTACGCCAGCTTGTCGCAGAAGGCCGAGTTCGGCAGCAGTCTTTGCCATCTGCATCAGCGAAAGGGTGCCCTCCTGCATGCGGGCTCCCCCAGACATAGCGACAATGATCAGTGGTCGACGTTCCGAACGGGCGATTCTGATGGCGCGTGCAACCCTTTCACCAACGACCGATCCCATAGAGCCGCCGATGAAGTCGAAATCCATAACACCAAACACAATCGGAAAACCCGCAAGGTTGGCACGACCGTAGACGAACGCCTCGCTGTGGCCTGTCTTTGTCGTCGCCTCTTTCAGCTTCCGGGGATAGTCCGGGAAACCGAGCGGGTCGGTAGGTGCCAGTCCGTCAACAATCTCTTCAAGTCTGCCGTCATCCAGCAGAATCTCGACATACTTGCTTGGCTTAATACGGAAGTGGAAGCCACACCGGTTACAGACAGAGAAGTTGCTCTCTAGAGTCTTGCGGTACAGAATCTCGCCGCAACCATCGCAACGTGACCAGAGGCCTTCGGAGCCCGCTCTGTCGGCTGCGGTTCTTACGTTCTCAGGCACGGAGGAAGTATAGATACGCTGCGAGCTTGGTGCAAGCTTGCGTTACGATCCGGGCAGTCGCCTACATTCTTTCTGAAGTTTCGATGCCCAGCAGTGCCAGTCCCGTTTTCAGCACAGTGCTGGTCATCTCCACAAGATAGAGGCGTGCAGCCCGGACCTCGTTGGTTTCTGCCTTGAGGACAGGAACTGTATCGTAGAAGACCGAAAAGTCTTTGGCAATCCGGTACAACCGGTTGGCGATACGGCAGGGTTCGAATAAAGTGCCGGCAGCAAGGACGGCGTCCGGGAATCGGGCAATGTGCTTGAGTAGGTGCTGCTCGGCGGGGGAGACAAGCATATGAAAGCTGGGTTTTGTGTTGATTTTAGGAGACGTCGCAGCCTTGCGAATAATCGAACGAGCCCGAGTGTAGGCGTACATCAGGTAAGGGGCAGAGTCACCATCAAGCCGCAGCATCTTGTTCCAGTCGAAGACAACCTCTTTTAGGCGATTCTGAGAGAGGTCGGCATACTTAATGGCGCCAATGCCAACCTTACGGGCAATTTCTCTCTTTTCCGTCTCAGGGAGGCTGCGGTCGGTGACGACTGCTTCGGCTCGCCTTATGGCTTCTTGGATGACGTCCTCAAGCAGAATCACTCTACCTTCGCGGGTGGACATGGAACCGTCGGGCAACCTGACGAGTCCAAAGCTTACGTGAATGCAGGGAACATCTATACCCAAGAGTTTGAGAGCAGCACTGAATTGGCGGAAGTAGAGTTCCTGTTCGCTGCCAACAACATAGATTATCATCTCAGGATGCCATTTCTCGATGCGGTATTCAGCAGTGGCAATCTCCCGAGTGGCATAGAGGCTGGTACCATCTGATTTACGCAGCAGCAGGGGAGAGCTGATTCCAGCTCGTTCGAGTGGGATGAGGACAGTTTCGCCTTCTTGTAGTCTCTCGACTTTCGCCACACCCCGATTCAAGGCCCGTTCTACGACCCCTGAGAGCCGGTCTTCGTAGAAACTCTCGCCGAGAACAGAGTCGAACCGGACACCAAGTAACTCGTAGATGCGATTGAATTCAGCCAAACTCAACTGTACAAAGTGCTGCCACAGGGAGCGTGCCTGCTGGTCGCCAGTTTCTAGTTTTCGGAACCACTCGCGGCCGCAAGATTCAAGAGCAGGGTCTGTCTTGGCCTCGTTGTGGAACCGGACGTAGAGCTCCAGAAGATGCCCGGTAGGATTCTGCCGCAGCCTGTCAGCATTACCCCATCGGTGGAAAGCGCAAAGGAGCTTGCCGAACTGAGTTCCCCAGTCGCCAAGATGATTGTCGCCGATCACCCGGTACCCCAGCCAACCGAGAATGTTGTACAGCGACTGGCCAATTATCGTGGATCGCAGGTGGCCAACTGAAAACGGTTTGGCGATGTTAGGAGAAGAGTAGTCAATGACAACAGTCTTGCCGCTGCCAACTTGACAACTCCCGTAAACTGCCGGATTGCGTCCAAAGTCATTGCATACCGCTGTCGCCAGTTCTGCCGGCGCCAACTTGAAATTGAGATACCCGTTGACAGCGTGGACGCTGATGAAAGGAGCACCAGCCATGTTCAGGGCACGGGCGCATTCCTCTGCCAGTTTGTTGGGTTCGGTTCCTTGGTTCTTTGCCAGACTGTGTAACGGAATGGCCAGATCGGCGTCGTCTCTGTTTTCAACGTCGCGTATGTCGTGCGTCGAAGCCGGTAAGCCTAGCTCTGCAAGAAGACGTAATATTACCTTGCGGCAGCGACCAAGAAACCACCCAGCGTCGGGTTCGGTCTTAGAGTTGGTCATTCTGTTCCAGCACTGCGTAGACCTCTTCAACGGTTTTTGCCCGATTGAGTTCAGTCCGCACCTCGCCTCTGCGCATCAGACCGGAGACCTTTGCCAGTGTGGATATGTAATCGCGTTTGGCAGACTCAGGAGCAGCAATGAGAAACACTAGATGGGAAGGTTTACCGTCAAGGCTGGCAAAATCGATACCAACAGCAGAGCGGCCGAACGCAAGTACCGTAGTGGAGACAGTATCTGTTCGGGCATGCGGGATAGCCACCCCCAAGCCTACACCGGTACTCTCGAGATTCTCACGGCGCAGTATGGCAGAGACGAACCCGTCTGTATCAGAGACGAGCCCAGCGCGAGCAAGTGGTTGAGCAAGTTCGAGTATGACCCCTTCCTTGTCACGCGAGCTCAATTCAAGAATCACGGCCTCGCGACACAGGAGTTCAGCAATCTTTCTCAACATTACACCTCCTTGGAGATTTGACTACGACTACAGGGCAGAGGCTACGCTTGATGAGGTCAGCGGGCTGGATGCTTGAGTCAATACTGATGATGACCGCATCGATACTGTAGTCATTGCTTGCAGTTATCACTTGGAGCATAGCTTCTCCCTGTTCAAGCAGTAGCGATATCCTGACGCCCATTGCAAAGGCGTCGTCTTCAAGTTCATACAGCATACTCCAAGCGCGTTCTTCGGCTTCAGCAGTGGGAATCGTACAGAGGGCGAACAGTCTTGCGGAGAGTGCCCGAGCCAGCTCCAATGTCCATGACGCGGTAGTGGCAAAGCTAGGAGTATCTTCGACTACAAGCAATAGGCGCGTTAGCATCTACTTGCCCACGCAGAACCGGGAGAATATCCTGTCGAGCAGATCTTCGGCAAGGGGCACGGGATTAGAAGCCTGAAGGGAGTTGATTGCTTCGATAGCATCCCTGATTTCCAGAGCAGCGGCTTCGAACGCTGTGGTGTCGGCAGCACAAAACAGCCGTCTTGTGCCGTAACGAAGCGCTTCGATACAGAATTTCCCGGTTGTCGGTTCTCGCGCTGATATAGCTTCTATCTGTGATACTAGTCGGTGACGGAGTTTGTCGATGTTCTTGCCAGTGTGGCAAGATATGGCTACGGTACGTCTTGCGGGGAAGTTGCACTTTAGGCGATTTGGACGGTCGCTCTTGTTAATGACAAATATTTTAGGCTTGGGTGGCAGGTGTTCAACAAGATAGCGATCGGCCGTGCGAGCCTTAGCGGCTCCGTCAAAGACTGCCAAGATGAGATCGGCTCGTTCAATCTCCTTCCAAGCGGCGTCGGTAATCAACCGGTGCAGACACCGGTGGTTTGGATTTGAACTGATACACGGTTTGTTTGTGATACCGGCAGTATCTACAAGCCACACTGGCGTATGACCCAGAACCATTTGGACACTAATTGAGTCGCGGGTGGTGCCCGGACATGGGCTCACGATTGCACGTTCTGATCCAAGTAGTCGGTTGAATAGACTGGATTTTCCAACGTTCGGGCGGCCGGTGATGACTATCCGTGCTCCGTCGAAAAGTAACCGACTGCATTCTGCCCGATGCGCTATTCGTTCAAGGTCGTGGGCAACACGGACAATTCTGCTTCGCAGATAGGCAGGCAAGGAGGAGTCGTTCTTGTGTGAACCTGGCGATCGCTGTCTTGGAACTTCAGCTTCGAAACCTGCGAAATACTCGATTTCCGCTAGCAGGTTAGTCAAGCGTCGATGAGCTTCAGTGAGAAGTGTACGATCAGCTTCAGAACCGCCAGAGCGATATCGTTGGCAAGCTTCAGTGAGGGCGTGGTCAGAGCATGCTGAAACAATATCTGCCATTGCATCGGCTTGTGCTAGTGTTATTTTATGATTGAGCACAGCCCGACGAGTGAATTCGCCAGGTTGGGCAAGTCGGCAGCCTTTCTCAAGAAGTAGTCTAACTAACCGGTTAGCTACGAACGGCCCGCCGTGGCATGATATTTCGGCCAAGTCTTCGCCGGTGTACGAACGAGGGGCACGGAATACCGTGAGAAGTACCTGATCAACCGGCTTGCCATCGTTGTCAACTATCCAACCGAGGCGCACGCTGTGCGACTTCTGACGTGATGGCCGCGGACCACGAAACATCGTATCTAGGATGGCAAACGTTTCAGATCCCGCTACCCTTACCACGGCAATAGCGCTTGGCGCGGCAGGCGTAGCTAGAGCGCAGATGGTGTCATTGGGCATTAAACCGGATCAGCCGTGGTGAAGTGTCGATGGTCTTACAGGCTTTGTAGGATCACTCTGCCGGACAGGTACGACTACTACTGTTTGGCGTAGACCTGAGCCAACAGAGTGAATCTTCACCCCGGGTATTCCCTTTACCGCGTCACGCACGACTGCTTGCTCTGGTCCCGAGAGCATGTCGATTGCCATTTCACGTCCTGTTTCAGTTACAATACGAGCGATCGCCAGGGCTTTCTTGCGGAGAAAATCTTCGCGCAGCCGCCGCTCACAGGCTATTTCTATGTATACAGGAGGTGCATTTGGACAGTGACGTCTAGCGATCATCCAAGTGATGTGCTCAATTGCCCTCAGGGTAAGTCTGCCGCGACCAGAGGTAAGTGAGACACGGTTCTGTGGCGAGACGACAACGGTAAATCCATCCGGGGTTTGTTCGACCTGAACTTGAGATGGTATCTCGAGGAGGCTAAAAATGTTTTCTATAGTCGAGGTAATTACTGAGGATACAACGGCTGTTGGTGTTGTTACAGCTTGAGCGTCGTTTTCAGCAGGGTCAGTAGCCGTTGTTCTGTAGGTTTTCTCGGGTGAGGAATAACGTTTCTGACGTGGCAAGAAGGCGGCCCGATCAGCTACTTCCTCGGCACGACGGGCATGCTGATTCTTTTTCGCCACAGTTTGTCTCCTCTTGCTGCGATGGTGGCTTCCAGTATCGAAATAACATTATAGATGAACCAGTAGAGTTGCAATCCACTTGAGAGATTTAGGAATATCGCTGTGATGAACACAGGGAAGAGTATGGTCATTGCCCAGTTGCGTTTGTCGGCAGATGTCATGAGATTTTGGGCGATAAAGGACGCGCCCATGAGTAATGGCAGAAGTCCGATAGCGGCACCACCAAGCAACGGTACGCCAATCGGAATATGACCAAGTAGAGTGTCAGGTCGGGAAAGATCAAGCCATAGGAATCGGGCACCACGTAGTTCAATGAAATTGCGCAGCACAGCATAAAGGGCAAAGAACACAGGCATTTGGATTAACAGAGGGAGACAGCCAGAGAGCGGATTTACCTTGTACAGCCGGTACAAGCGCATCGTTTCCTGGTTCAGCACTTGCGGTTCGTCCTTGTACTTCTCTCTGAGTTCGTTAATTTTTGGTTGCAGCAGCTGCATCTGGCGCATCTGCCGTGTCTGAATGCGTGTTAGGGGGTAGAAGATGAGTTTCATTAGTGTCGAGAACGCGATAATCGCGAGCCCCCAGCTTCGTAGAATCGAATCGAAGAGATTCAGCAACCAGAGTATGGCGAGGGCGATTTGCTTTATCCACCCGAGACTGACCATCTTCTCAAATCCCAGACCTATTGGTCGAAGCCGTCCATATTCGATGGGCCCAACATAGACCCGGAAAGCTGTAGAGTTTTGTTCCGTTGTTGCGCGGAAACCGCAGCGACCATCGGTAAGTGCCCATGCGGTTGTAGACGAAAACGGTTCCTGCTGACTGATGATTGCGAGCAAGAAGTACTTTGATCTCAACCCAACCCAGTTGGGCCTGCCATTAAAAAGCTTCTTGCGCAGAGCACTAGCTGATATTTGGTGAAACCTGTTGTTCTCGAAAACGCAGAAATGGAAATTTGCAAGGTCGTCCTTTCGATCAACTTCGGTCGAACGGATACCGGCGATGCAGTCGAACTGGGAGAGGCAAGCTGGTGGCAGGGACAGAGAGCAGTCTAGGGTGTAATCAGGTCCCAGCGACCAGACTTTCCTGACAGTACCCGGTGGGGCCGTCCATACTAGTTCAACACGGTTCTCTGTGGCACATGTACGCACTGGTATCGAAGCCAAGTTAAGGGTCTCAAGAGCCAGTCCAGGTGTTGACGAGTCGTGACCGACGATCAGCCTGGTCGTAAGCAGGCTTGTTGAGGGTATCACAAGCTCAGCTTGGTAACGCTTCAGCAGAATCGACGTGAAACCAGCTCCTATACTATTGATTCTGACCCGGAGTAAGCTATTCTCAAGTGTGAAAGCGGTATCGTGCTGGAGGGGTGCGTTTGGCCGCTCCGCAATCTGAGGTGGGCTCTGCGAGTCGGTGCCGGCAGAGGCTGGAGTTGAATTCGGAGCGGTTAAGGTAACAGGAGAGACTGGTGGCCTTGGCAAATTACTCTTTGGGGTGAAAAACACCGACCATAGCATTAGCACCACAAGCAGTATTCCAAACACTACCAAGGCGCGGATGGAATCAGAACTCACCGTTGAAAACTCCTTTACTTGTTACACATGTAGGCTCGGTTGGTTTTTCGGTTCTGGCACGGGGTCATAGCCTTCTGCGGAGAAAGGATGGCAACGCAGAAGACGGCGCAACGCAAGAAGTATGCCCCTAACCGTACCGTGGAGGCGTAACGATTCGAGAGCGTATTGCGAGCAACTGGGTTGGAAGCGGCATGACCGCGGCAGCAGGTTGCCAATGGTATACTGGTAGATACGAATGAGAGTTATGAGGAGGCAAGCCATACTATGATACCATGCTTGCTAGACGCAGTGTTTCGGCCTTAAGTTTCTGATGGTCCAACATGTAACAAGGATCACCGACAAGTAAGGCATAGTCATAGTGTTCAGGGAACACCTTCTTGTTCCGACGGTAGATTTCCCGAAGAAGTCGCTTCAGGCGATTACGTCTGACCGAGCTAAGTAGATCGTAAGACAGTAGAAAAGCAATCCTACGCGTCGGTGTTTCTGGTGTAGAAGGGTTAACCTGCCGGCAGTAGCAAAGTACCAGCGGCAGCCGTTCCTGCCGGGTTCCGGCTTTCGGAGGTATTCGATGACCAAAGCGCAACACGCGGGTGAGGTCCTTCCGACGACGCAGGATCTCTGACCGTTTCAGATCTTCGGCCATTCATAAGGTCAGGCGCTTGCGCCCTTTGGCGCGACGAGACTTTAGAACGCGTCGTCCGCCGACCGTTTTCATGCGGGCGCGAAACCCATGTGTCCGCTGGCGCTTGACTCTGGAGGGCTGGTATGTTCTCTGGGGCATGTTTTATTTGGCATTATAGAAACAGAGCTATACCAAGTCAAGCGGATTAGGCAGCGTCGAAAAGGGGATAGGTCTGTGGATGCAAGTATTACATCTTAACATTTGGGATTGTTAGCGCCAGATAAATGGGTCTTGTGGGTAGAAATAGAAAACATTCTCACGGAGCTCCAGCCAGCCGTGACAACCCCTCAGGTTGAAGCGACAGACTAGACCGCTCATCCTGATGGCTTCATCCTTCAGGCGAAGAAGCCGCCACTCGCCGTCTTGCAACGCAGCGAAGCTGCGGGGTGGACCACTTGGCCTAGAACCTGGAACGAAGAATCCCCAAGCGACCAGTGTATCACCAACATTGAAGAGTGAAAGTTGCCCGGCAGGAAGAACTTGCTGCTTATGGAACCATTGTGCCCAAGGGAATGGATTGGTAGTGAGTACAATAGATTCCGCAGTTGGTGTAAACAGGGTCGCGTAATAGCTGGGCCGGATTGAGCTAAATACTCCTGCTATCACCGGCAGGATCCCATCGTAGTCTTCTAGGCGGGCAGCGCCAAGGAGCGAGATTTCGAGCCCGGTATCAGGCAGAAGGCAAGGAACAGCATGGAAACAGGGCAAGCACTCTGGCTGGCTCAGTTGCCACGCTCGTAGCAAGTAATGAGTCAACGACGACTCCGGGGCTAACTCTAAAGAGACCAGTTCTGGAAAGTGGTCGCTATTCAGGTCACAGCAGACTGCGTCGACTATTCGCGCACCCGGAAGATAAGTAGATCGCCAGTGTTCAAATCCATTGGCAAGGCTCAGAATGTAGCAGGAGTCAGATCTGATTCTTAGTAGCTCAACGATGCTGTCACGATTGACGTCTGCGCAGAGCCAGACATCAGGAACAAGTCTAAGCCGGCAAGCCTGTTTGCCAAGACCAGGTGCTGCCTGCCAGATTACAGTAGGCTTTTCGTCGCGAAAAGCGATGATAACCGGCTGGCACAGAGGGACGTGGATACGTTCAGCAGTACCGAAGAGACGAAGTTCGATATCGCCTATCTGGCAGGAGACCAGTAATTCCTGTGAATTCCTGTCGGTAAGACAACATGGGGTCATTGCAACCGCGCCACCGACCGGGCAACGTCCGATGAGGTAGGGAATATGGGAAGATGTCGCCACAATTAGCAATTCCTTGCAGATAAGCATTGTCTTTAGCAACACAGCCTAGAATAGCTCCGGCGTCAAGTATGGTCAACAGGACGTCTGTCTGCGCCAGCTGCCTTTGGACACAGTAGAACGCTAGCGAGAATCACTTTCCATATGGACATGAGTGCTGTGTGAGGCCAAGGAAGTAGGCAAGTGCAACTCATATCATGGAAGTTTGTTGTGTGGCGCAGGCTTTCATGCTATAGAGCATTGCGGCCTGGCTACTACCTTCCCGAAGGTCGTAGATACGCGAGAACTAAGGTGGAGTTCTATACCACGTGGTGCAGTAAGACCCTAAGAACCAACACCAGGACATCTGGCTATGAGAACCAGCTCTGAAACACAGTCGTCTGCACTGGGAGGGAGCTACGTACGTCTTCGAACGAGCATAACACTACTCAGCGCTTTTTGGCTGATCCGAAGCGGGGGTGACTTGACTGTGGACGTGGGCATCACGGGATAAGACTGAGAAAGAACTTATCACGCGCAGTAACGAGGAATTGCTGACAAGATAATTGAAACCTAAGATAGCTAATAGGGAGATTATTGGGGGTTTGGCCGAAGAAGGTGGAGTTGACCTTGGTCTTAGATGGTTCTATACTGCCGCGTTGATTATGCAGTTGGCACCGGCTCTCTTGTTGTTGGTTTCGGCAGCCGTGGCGGACTCGTCGTGGATAGCTATCAACGGGAGTTCATACGACTGGAGTTGTATTGGCAGGTTTGTGCTGCCGGGTGAAACACTTCGCTTTCGGATGGTTGATAGTGCAGGTTGTGGCGGTTGGATTGCGGCAAATGGTGAGATTTTCATTACCGGCCCCAGTCAGGCCGAGTGGGTAGCGCCAGCTGAACCGGGGCTCTACAATCTGCTTGCTATTGGCAGTACAAGGACTGCGACAATAAATGTTTTCGTGATGATTCCGTTCGATAGCCTAAAAGACGGCTGGTTACGTGGTATTCGGTTTGGTAGGTACCCAACTGGCGTCAGTTTCGCCCATCTGGAACGACCGCGAGGGTTCGTTGTTGTTACTCCAGAGAACGAAACCACCCGTGTTTCGCCTCATTACTCAATCGGCGAGTTTGCAGTCGGCCAGTTTGAAGGTTACCCTAAGTACATTGCTATCCGTGAGGGCATAGTGCTGAAACTTGAGCTACTGACCAAGATGGTAGCAATGAAGAGACACGGGAACCATAAGCTGCGCGTTATTTCCGGGTTCCGGACTCCTGCCCGTCAGCGTCGTGGTTCGGCACACCGTCAGAGTGCCCATATGTACGGTGCTGCGGTAGACATCTATGTCGACGCGGATGAAAACCATCTAATGGATGATCTGAATCATGACGGCGACATCAACTGTAAGGACGCACAGCTGCTAGCCAGCTACGTTGACGAGCTTGAGTCTGAGCGTCCTGAGCTTACCGGCGGCTGTGGTTGGTATCGCCGTCGGGCTTCCCGGGGGCCGTTTGTACACATTGACGTGCGGGGTGAACGTCAACGCTGGCATCAGTGAAGGTCAGTTTCGCTTCGACAATTGGCATCCTACTACTTTCTACGTTGATAGTTGGTTGGAGCGAACTCTATCTGCCGCTGCGTGAGAGCTTGGAGATCGATGTTATTAGACTTGCTGGCTGTCTGGTCAAGCTCCGCAGTCGGATCTACAATCTGCGCTCCGCAATTCTCCAGGTGACTGCGGACGCTGAACGGTTGCGAAGCAGTGTTGGTGCTCTGGCAGAACAATTTCCGGCAGCATTCAGCAGTGACTTGTACGTTGTGGTGAATACTTCTGCAAACCGTCTCTACGTTCGCCGGGGAGAGGCCCTGATTCGGGAGGCAGTTGTATCAACAGGTTCCAATGATACCCTTGTCAGTGGATCCCGGCGCTGGATATTCGAGACGCCTCGCGGAGTCAGAACGGTGATTCGTAAGAAGGAGCGGCCGGTGTGGATAAAGCCTGATTGGGCGTTTCTTGAGGCCGGGGAGGCGATTCCACCATGGAATTCGCCTCTGCGCAGGCAACGAGGAGTACTCGGCAACTATCTGCTAGACCTTGGTGGCGGAGTTGCCATCCACGGTACTGACAAGGAGCACCTGCTCGGCAGAAGCGTCACCCACGGCTGTATTCGTGTAGGTGGCGATGATATCAAGTTTCTCTACGATTCGGTGCCTTTAGGAACTAAGGTCTATATCTACTGATGACGACAGGCAGGAGTATTATGGGGACCTTGGTACTTACAGTTGGGCTTGTAGCGTTAGTTCGTTTGCTTGATGCAGTCGGTAAGAAAGAGCTGCTCGGGGTGGTTCGGGAGCTTTCAGTTGAGGCAGCACTATTGAAGGGGCGACATGACTCGCTTGCTGCTGAGCGTAACCGGCTTGAACTCGATCGGCAGGTGCTTGAGCATCGGCTTGCTGTGCTTTCACGCCGCGAAAACTACCTGACTATTCGTCGTTCGCAGCGTTGTGTGAGGGTGGGAATTGAAGATAAGGTATTACTTGAGGCGCCAATGCAAGTGAGGGGACCGCAGGATGCGGTGGATGCCTTTATGACTATGCCAAGAACAACCTACCAAGTGCTGGCAAAGCGGGATGAGACCGAGTGGGTTCGTCCAGACTGGCTGTACCGCTTGGAAGGAGTTCAACCACCGCTTGACTCGGCGGCCCGTATCGTGCGCAACGCGATGGGACCGGCAGTGCTTTATCTTGGCGGCGGACTCGCGATCCACGGACAGCCAAGCGAAGAAGTGCCGTCTGAGGCAATCGACTATGTTTTTGTTCAGCTTGATACAGCGAGCCTGAAGGCAGTAGTTAGTCTGCTTCAGCCAGGTTCGCTGGTATTTGTCGAGTAGGCGTTAGATATTGA
>JBDRUL010000014.1:0-9287 GCA_039801305.1 Caldifarciminota bacterium
CCAGTAAGGATATCATTCCCTTCGCAGTTCCCCACAAAGTTGATTCCACTCTGGCGGAACAATCGGTGGGCTGCGACAGTGACTTCGTTGCCTTTTGTTTCTTCCTTGCCGATGTTTAG
Source organism: Caldifarciminota bacterium (assembly GCA_039801305.1). GTDB lineage: Bacteria > Hydrothermota > Tepidihabitantia > Tepidihabitantales > Tepidihabitantaceae > JBDRUL01. The sequence continues at coordinate 120 of JBDRUL010000014.1, forward strand.
AAGTCCTATGGAAGGGTTGGCTTTCCGGAAAAAGAAGCTTGCTGCTGTCGCTCCCATCATAGCAAACTGCAGCAACTGCTGTGGTTTGGTATCAACATTTGCTCCGACGTCTACGACGAGAGCACTGCCCTTGACTCGTGGGAAGAGAACAGCTAGGGCCGGACGGTGGACCCCGGGGAAAACCCCCAGCCGCGTTACTGCGAAAGCCATTACTGCACCGGTGTTCCCTGCGCTTACGACAGCATCTACCTTGCCTTGCTGTTGTAAATCCATGCACACAGCAATAGACGAAAGACGCTTGAGTTTAATGGCTTCGTTAGGAGGTTCGTGCATCCCGACGACTTCGGGAGCTGGTACGAGTTCGACTCTGTGGCCGTATCTTCCACGGGTGTTTTCGACTATCTCCTGTTTGCCGACAAGAGTAACTTCTAAGTCCCTAATTTCGTTGAGGGCCAGTTCCACTCCAGCTAGCTCGGCACGTGGGGCATCGTCCGACCCCATGGCATCGAGGGCGACCCTCAATGTTTACTTCTCCTTCTCGACGTAGACTACTTCTTTCCCGGCATAATACCCGCAGTGCAGACACACACGGTGGGCAAGCTTGGGTTCGTGGCAATGTGAACATTCTACCACCGTTGGCGCGGTTAGTTTCCAATGAGTACGGCGTTTGCGCCCTCGTTGTCGTGAGTGTCTTCTCTTTGGAAGCGGCATCAGTCCTCCTATACTATACTAGAGATAAAAAATATCTTTGAGTGTATGACTTATAAATCTATACGGCCTCATACCTATGTCAAGGATTCCGAACCGTTTATCGTCAGCAGTGCTTTCGCCGCAGCTGACAGTGGTTTTCAGTTCCTCGTTCGCTGTGTGTCTAACTCTGACTACTTGGACGCTGATACGACAAGAACATATCAAGAACATGTCGTCCGGATAGTCCCAGAGGCACGGTCTAGTTTACCGCCGCAGACTGCTGTGCATATACGTGCATTTGGCGAAGTTCTTGATCATAATGACTGTAACCAATTTCGTATCGTGAGCGGCACAACTTGCAGAATTTACGATGGTTGCATTGACAACGGGGTTGCTGTCTATAGTCTTGGTTCTGCCGTGCATCAGGCTGTTTTCCCAATCATGGTTGGTTATGACATGCGGGACGGGAGATCGGGGGCAGGAGCTGTGGCGTAAACGTTGGCGACTCGGCCGCCTAGGGTGATTGAACTCCATATGCATGTACCTAGGCCTCCTAGTTAGCCTGTTACTTTGTTTCGCAAGGGTGTGGCGCCGGAGGCGGCTGACGTCGTATGGTGGAGGGGGTCTGCGTGCTAGGTTCATCGGTCGCCACTTGTGTGTACAGCAATTGACACGACGCACATTTGCAGTAAAACTTACCTGCTTCGTATCGAGTGAAGATCGGGGCCGTGGCGCAGTTGGGAGCGCGCTTGACTGGCAGTCAAGAGGTCACGGGTTCGACTCCCGTCGGCTCCATCCTCGTAGGCTTTGCTATGATTTATAAGAGTAGGAGAGTTCTGAAAATGTCAAGACAGTTACCTTTCAGATGTTGGACTGTCCTCCTGGCTGCTTTTATTGTTCTTGGATGTGCGCCGGCAGGGACGGTGCGGGCGGGTTCGTCCGAGTGCCGGCAGGCTTATAGGGATTCAGCGCAGGTTTCCTATAGCTTGGCCGCGCAATACTATCAGCAGCACGATTTCGATGCTGCTCTTGCTAATGCCCAGCGGGCGCTTGCTTACGACTCAACCTATTTCGATCCCTATATCCTTATCGGCAATGTGTACCGAAAGCGTCGTGATGCGACCAATGCGGAGGAGTACTACCGTAGGGCGATTAGACTTGAACCGAAGAAGGCAAAGGGTTTCGAGGCGCTGGGCGATTTGTTCCTGGAGATGGGTAGAGTTGACGATGCGCTTGAAGTGTATCGCGAGGGGCTCAGTCACGACTCTAGTCTGTCAGATCTTTACAACGGCATAGCTGATATCTATGTGAAGCAGGGGAAGATGCCTTTGGCCGACTCGGTCTATCGCGAGGCGCTGCGTCGCTTTCCTGACGACGTGGCAGTACAGAGGTTGTGGGGTGATTTTCTCGTCAAGGTCGGACGATACGAGGAGGCGGTTGTTGCCCTAAAGCCACTGGTGGCGCGTTTCCCACAGGTGCTTTCCTTGCGCGAGAAGCTTACAGACGCCCTGATTTCGTTGGGCCGCTACAATGAGGCGCTGGCCCAACTAGATACGTTGGCGCAAGCGAGTCCGGACAACGACCAGACTGTGCTTCGTCAAGGAGCAATCCTCGCTTTGCAAGGGAAGTACAGCCTTGCGCTCGCAAAGTTTGACATCTTGATTGCCAAAGACTCGATGAAGGCGCAGCCTTATCTCTATAAGGCGGAGGCTCTGATGGGGCAGGGTAATTACAGTGCTGCCGAGGTTAACTTCCGGCGCGCTCTGGCGCGTGATCCTGGCTTTGCCCGGGCGTATTCCGGTTTGGGCGACATACGGGTGAAGCAAGCGGATGCTAACCGCGGTCGTAATCTTTCTCAAGTGGCTGTGGCGCGTCTGCGTAGTGCAAAGTCACAGTACGAGGAGGCCAAAAGTTACTACCAGCGAGCTATGGTAGACCAGGCACTGGCGAACTACTGTCGTTCGCAGATTGACTACATAGACAGGAGCATACAGGCAATTAATAACGAGCTGTTTGTCCGAGAGTAATGGCTTCATACGACAGGAACGTTCTTTTGCTAAATCAGAACTATGAGCCGCTTTCGATATGCAAGGCCAGAAGGGCTCTGGTGCTAATGCTTCTGCAGAAGGCCGAGCCGGTTGAGTCATACAATGTCGCGGTGAATTCAGTCAGTATGAGCGTCCCGGTTCCAAGTGTTGTGCGGCTTAACTATTATGTTCGGGTTCGGCGGCGAGAGGTACCTTTGACCAAACGTAACGTCCTAAGAAGAGACAACAATACCTGTTCATATTGCGGTCGCCGCTACGCGGTGATGACTACAGATCACGTTGTACCGAAGGCTCTGGGCGGAGGTGATACTTGGGAGAACCTAGTATGTGCCTGTCCAGAGTGTAATGCGCAGAAGGGGAACCGAACCCCTGCCCAAGCTCGGATGTCGCTGCGCCGTCGCCCCCGGACCCCGCATTATATTACTTTTGCAGTTAACGCCTTGGGGTCAGTCCCCGAGGTTTGGAGGCAGTACCTGTTTCAAATCTAGGCGTTCGTTTCCTGCTACTTGTTCCAGTTTTACAACAACTGATAGTATTGGCAGCTAACGTTGACATGTGGCGGGTTGCTTCGGTCAGAGCTGTCGGCGCCAAGGTTGTCGTTTCGATCAGAGTGGGCGACAGCGTGACCAGTGAAGCATTGCGAAATGCAGCATTGTCTGTCCGCCAGGAGCTAATTGACCGTGGTTGGTTGCAGACAGAGGTTTGTTGGGACACATTCCACAGGCAGGATGGGGTACATGTAGAGTTCGTAGTAAGAACAGGCAGACGGGCGCGGGTGGCAGGATGGTGGGTAGAAGGTAATTCCTCTCTTGCGGCTGCTCGCATCTTCAAGGTTCTTCCGCGTCGCGGGGCATGGTTCAGCAAGAATAACGCCGAGTTGGCGACAACAGCGCTTTTGAGGCTGTATGAGACAAACGGCTTTCCTTTTGCCTCAGTGCGTGCTGGTGCAATTAGAGAAAGCCTCGGGTGGGTTGTTCCGACATTACTTGTAGAAGAAGGGCAGAAGGTGAACATTGATTTCCTTGCTTTCGAGGGACAGAGGTCTGTGACTTCTGTGCTGTTGCGTCGTGCAGCTCGTTTTCGGCCTGGTTTACTGTTCTCTCCAAGTGTTATCAGGCAGTGGCGGCGGAATCTCGAACGGCTTGGCTGGTTGCGATGTGACAGTCAAGCGCTAGTTGTTGATGGTGGCCGTTACGGGATGCGGTTTTGGTTAACTGAATTGTTGTCTAACCGTGTGTCGGGCTCGATGGGATACTCCTATGCTGAAGGTTTTGTCGGATTTGCGTCGCTCAATTTGCAGAATCTGTTGAACACAGGGCGCAGATTGAGTGCCAGCTGGCGCATGCGCTCAGCCCAACGTGGTTATGAGTTAAGTTATACCGAGCCATGGCTTCTCGGGTCAATTGTTTCTGTTACCGGTAGGCTTGGTCACACAGCGCTTGATACGACTCAGGCGAGTACCGAAGCCGAGCTGCAGCTAGCTGTTATGACCGGTGACGTCGAGATCGGATTGGTGAACGGGTGGCAAAGGATTACGAGTCGTCCTGCTGAAGGTAACTTCAGTACGGCTTGGGTGGGAACGAGTTTCGATTTTGACGTCAGAGACGGATTTCCCTTTCTAATCAAGGGGTTCAGATTGGCCACGAGAACGGGGGTGGGGCGCCGCCAAGACTATTACCAACATGCAGGGAGGATTGTCAGATTTGCGGTTGGTTTTCAGAGTCTGATGCCGTTGATAACACGTATTGTCTGGTCGACCGTCGTTGAAACTCGCGTAATCTTTTCCGGCGAGTCACTGACGATACCCGAGCAGTACTTGCTGGGTGGGACGAGTGGCTTGCGTGGGTTCGCGGAGGACGCATTTGTAACCTCCGCGGCAGTATGGGTGAATTTGGAGATTCGCTATATGTTATCCCGTACTACGCAGGCTTACCCGTTTGTTGATGTAGGAGCTTGCCAACAACCGGAGGGACCAGTTCTGGCTGCATCTTACGGCTGTGGTATCAGGTGGCTGACTAGACTGGGGACAATGGGGTTGGACTACGGGGTTGCGTTAGGGAGTGACTTGCTTCGCGGCAAAGTGCATTTTCGTTTGGAAAGTGGTTTCTAGATGGAATTGTACAAAGCTTTGCTCTTAGGTGCGATTCAGGGTCTAACCGAGATACTGCCAGTTTCGAGCGATGGTCATCTTGCTGTACTGCTCCGGTTGTTAAGATATCATGATGGCAGTGGACTCTATTTGACCGCAGTACTGCACCTCGGTACAGGTCTAGCCCTTATGGCTTTTTTTCTTCCGCAGATATTCAGCATGCTGAGATGCTTCTTCAGTAGGAATGTTCCGCTTGCACGGAGCGGACGTTTGCTCGTAGGCAGAATTGCATTGGCACTGGCGCCGGTTGTGGCCGTCGGACTGCTGGTAGGCGATTGTCTTGAGCGTCTCAGCGCCAGTAAACTGGTGGTTGTCGCCTGCTTTGCAACGAACGGCATAATTCTGATAGTTACGACGTTGGCGCGGGATCGTAACCGAAGCTTAGACTGGACAGTTGCTTCCGTGGTCGGATTGGCGCAGGTTTTTGCCCTGCTGCCGGGTATTTCTCGTTCTGGGGTTACTATTGCGACTGCTTTGCTACTTGGCGTCTCAGTTGTCGAAGCGTTTGAGTTTTCATTTCTCCTTGCTGTTCCCGTAACTCTTGGTGCGGGAGTTCTTGCTCTGCTGAAAGAGTCTTCTAGGTTGCCTGGGGCTGCGGTGACGACGGTGGGTGTTGGTGGTGCTTTTGTTTTCGGATTGGTCGGATTGTTCTTGTTACGGCGGCTAGTGAAAGCAGGCCGTCTGTCCTGGTTTGGTTTCTACTGCTTGGTACTTGCAGCGATGCTGCTTATTTGCTAGTTCAGTCGCTGAGATTCTACGCGGAGTATGCGGATGCGTCCGTCCCGTTCTACAATTTCCACAGTTCGGGACATTGCCTTTTGGATCATGAGCCATTCGGTGTTGACGTAGGCTGCAGCAATTCTTGCTCTTTGCCACTGGTCTTGAAATTCCACCTCAGAAACAGCTATGTTGAGAGTACGACGCAGTCGTTCGGTAATGCTATACATGACCCTACGTTTGTCCTTCAGCGACAGGCTATCTGGGATATGGCAATCCATCAGCAGCAGGCCAATCGCAAATGCCATGACAGCGGAAAACTAAACAGACCGTTTTATCTCTTCTGTGCAGTACAGCTCCAAGGTGTCGCCTTCTTGGATGGCGTCGATGCCTGATATGCAGATCCCGCATTCATAGCCTGCCTCGACTTCCTTTACGTCTTCCTTGAAACGACGCAGCGAGGCAACGGTGCCACTGAAGACCTCTTGATTCTGCCGGAAAACCCTAACTTGTGCATCCCGGGTAACCTTGCCATCCTGAACATAGCACCCGGCTACGAGGCCGGTCTTGCCCAGACGGAATACTTGTCGAACCTCGGCTCGGCCGAGAAATACTTCTTTCTTTTCTGGTTCCAGCATACCAAGCATCGCGGCGCGGATGTCGTCAATTGCATTGTAGATGATACGATAAATGCGTATCTCAATGCCTTCTTTGTCTGCCAGCTGTTTTGCGTCAGACAGCGGCCGCACGTTGAACCCGACAACAATTCCCTGCGAAGCTTGAGCAAGAAGAACATCTCCTCGGCTAATAGGGCCTACTCCTGAATGGATTACTCTAACTTTGATTTCGTCTAGTGAAAGACCTTCTAGTGATTCACGTAGGGCCTCGGCAGATCCCGAGACGTCTGTCTTCAGAACGATGCGTAGTTCCTTGGTTTTCCCCTTGGCTATTTCATCCTGAAGTGCTTCCAATGTAATCTTTGGCCGTGAAGCTGCTAGGATCCTGTCGCGCTTCATCAAGAAGCGTCGTCGGGCAATCTCACGGGCGGTGCGCTCGTCGGGTTGAACTTCAAAAGTATCACCACCATCTGGAAGGCCGGAAAACCCGAGTATCTGTACAGGCATAGAGGGAGTGGCTTTCTCGACTGGTCGGAACTGGTCGTCAAGGAGTTCCCTCACGCGCCCGTAGTGCTCGGCGGCGACGAATGCGTCCCCACGGTGAAGCGTACCTTGTTGAATTAGGACGGTTGCGATGCTTCCACGTCCCTTGTCTACGCGTGCTTCGACAACAATGCCGGTCGCTGGTCCGTCGTAGGGGGCTTTGAGGTTCAGCTCAAGTGCCTTTACCGAGATTGCATCTAGCAGTGCCTCAATTCCCTCGCCGGTGACGGCGGAGGTCTCAACGCAGAGCGTGTCACCACCATAACCTTCGACCCTTATGCCTTTCTGGGCTAGTTGTGCTTTCACTCGCTCGGGGTTAGCAGAAGGCATATCTATCTTGGTAATGGCTACAATGATGGGTACTCTGGCTGCGCGTGCGTGGTCAAGAGCTTCCTCGGTCTGGGGCATCATTCCTTCGTCAGCGGCTACTACCAACACGGCAATGTCGGTGACGTGCGCCCCACGAGCACGCAAAGCAGTGAAAGCTTCGTGGCCCGGTGTGTCGAGAAAGACAATTGGCTTATCATCGTAATATGCGACGTACGCACCTATGTGCTGTGTTATGCGCCCGGCCTCCTGCTCGGCCACCTTTGTCTTGCGTATATAATCAAGTAGTGTTGTCTTTCCGTGGTCAACATGTCCCATAACTACCACGACTGGTGGTCTAGGAAGTGCCGATCCCCGGGGTATGGGAGTCCGGCTTTCTGTGTCTTGCTCGATACAGATATCAAACTCATCCGCTAAGAGAGCTATAGTGTCCGCATCAAGACGATGGTTAAGCGTGGCGATAAGCCCCATGCTCATACATTTCTTGATCACTTCCGCTGGTGTTGTTTTGAATGCGTGAGCAACCTCGGCAACCGTCATGTAGGGTGTTATCTTGACAGGTGGACGCTCAGTAGCCTCGCAGGTACAGTGCTCATCGCGGGTGCCGCGTCTTCTGCGTATCTCGCGTCCTTGCAGCTTCGCCAATGTCTGACGGACATTCCGTGCGATCTCCTGTTCGTGGAGGACAGGCTGGGCAGGTGGAGCACACGTCACACTCTTACGCCGTCTAATCGATTCCTTGAAGCGGTGTTTCTCCATACGCAGCGCTTGGCGGGCAGCCTCGAATTCCTCGTCGCTGATGTAGGACGTATAACCTCGGTGGGGAAACTTGAGTTCCTTCAGGATAGCCAACAAGGCTTCGCTGGAAAGGTTCAACTGGCTTGCGGCTTCGAAAAGCCTCAGCTTGCCCACACCCTCTCCCACACTTGATGGCGTAGTTCTTCCAAGGTTTCTGCCGAAAGACCAGTTGAACGGACAAGGTCTTCAGGCGCAGCACTCAGCAGTTCAAGAGCCGTGTTCATACCGATGGCTTTGAACTTAGAGAGCGTGTCCTCCGGTAGACCTAACGACTCTAGTGACACTCCACCAGCTCTTGTCATAACGACGCGGTTGCGGTAGTCGCTTTCTTTGAGGGCTTCAATCTTTGTACCCGTGAGCAGACTGGCAAGCCAGACGTTCTGTCCTTTCTTGCCAATTGCGACGGAGAATTCCGAATCAGGAACCACAACAACATATGTGTCTCCCTCTTGGATTACCTCCGATATCTTTGCGGGCCCCAAGGCCCGGGCAATGAACACTTGTACGTCGCGACTCCATTGAACGATGTCAATCTTCTCTCCGGAAAGCTCCTTGATTATGTTCTCTATCCGTGACTTGCGGTAACCTACACAGGCGCCGACCGGGTCCACCTTCTCGTCCAGAGAGGTAACGGCGACCTTCGCACGGAATCCTGGAGAACGGGCGATGCCCTTGATTTCGACAATACCCTCTCGTATTTCAGGAATCTCGCGCATCAGGAGCTTACGCAGAAACTCGGGGTGTGTGCGGGAAAGGAAAACTCTTGGCCCTATTGGGGTCTTTTCTACGCGATGGACATACGCCTTGATTGGCAATCCCTGACGATAATGGTCTGTCTTCAGCTGTTCGCGGTTGGGCAGGACAGCTTCGATAAGGCCCAGGTTTACCACTATCTCTTCTCTGTCGATCTTCTGAACTGCTCCAGTAACGATTTCTCCCTTCTTTTTTGAGAATTCGTCGAATAGCTTGGTACGTTCAGCTTCGCGGAGTTTCAATGTCAATTCATCAGAGGCCTTGCGGATTGCAACACGGCCGAGCTCATCCAGCGGCAGTTCAACCCGGACAACGTCACCCAGCTGGGCAGAGGGGTTAGAAATTTGTGCCTCTTCTAGGGTGATTTCCGCACCAGGATTCTGAATTCGTTCTACGACTTTTTTGGCAAGGAACACACGGATTGTACCTTCGTCAGGGTTCACGTCCACGTCGGCGTCAACTGCTAAGCCAAACCGTCGCTTCAAACCCGCGACGATGCTTGAACGAAGCGTCTCACACACATATG
>JBDRUL010000014.1:9297-12130 GCA_039801305.1 Caldifarciminota bacterium
ATATCGACATTCCTAATTCGCGCAATCTGAGTAATTAGGTTAATAACATCCTTGTTCATGCGAACGTGCTCCTGACGAAGCGAGGTTAATGCTTACTCGTTTGCCCATAGTCATAATAACACCCGGCAGACAATGAGCAACAGTTTATAGATACAGATGGTCTGGTTCTTGAAGCCTGTCGCGATTTCAACGCGTGTTTCACGGGGGCATTATACGTGAAGGTCAATATCAGTCAAGCTGACTACGGCTAAGGCTTGTGAAGTCAGAGACAACCAGAATGGGTGTTGTCGCAATACTGCAACTAGCTGAAAAATATCACGCATAGACACAATTGCCGCTAGAACATTCCGCTGTCGCATATCACGGGTTACGCGTTGTATGCTTCTAAGTGTTTGTAAGTTCGGTAATTGTGCGGTAGATGGGATAGGAAACCGCCGGCATACTGCTTGCTAGTGCCGATAAGGGTTTGTTTATGGGGGTTGACCGCAGCGCTCGGTATTCTGCGAGGCCAGCGGCGGTTCTTTGAAAATGGGGAGTCAGCCTGTCGGGCGCGGCTTTGATTTGCCTTACCGCATAGGCCGTCGGATGGAGCAGAAGAGACAGCAGTAGCTCTAGTTCGGAGGCCATCGCCATGGGTCTCTCTGCCATCTCAGCCTCTCTCGCCGTTTTTCCGGGAGCTCTTCTGCTCCATTCGGCTTCATTCTATTATTGTCTGGGTAGGGAAGGAAGCCCGCTCCCAAAGCGAAGGGGAAGCAAGGGTACGGTTTGTGCCTTTCGGACGTAGCTCAGTTTCCGTCAAGGAGTCCTAGGGTACGTTGTAGCCCATCGAGGTCTACTCAAGGAATGCGTCGTGTCCGCTGCCATCCCGGGGGGGCCGGCATCTTAGCCTCCTTCTTGGGTCACTGTAAGCCCACGCCCAAGTTCTGTCCAAAAACGGCCCCCCGGAAATTCCGCGCCCGGCAGGCTAACGATTGGAGGAGCTGCCGTATGCCTGAAGAGCGTTTTATAGAAAGAGAATGCCGCCTCTATGTTCAATGACATTGGCACTCTTGAGCGCTCACAGGATACGGCGGCTCCTTGAAAGTCAGGGGTTGCCCACCGGTTTGGGCAGCCTGGTGGGGTGAGAAGAGCAGGCCGGACTGAGGGATCAGGCCTGATAGAAAGGGTTGAGGGTGAAGGGACACCGGTTTGTCATAAATAGCGCTGCCATATCGCTCATTAGTGTTTTCTGTCTTCGTCCTCCCGAATTTCCTTCTTGGGAGACGGAGTTAAGCTTGCCACTATACGTGGGAAGGGTTAGTCTTCTCGACATTCTGGACAGTATCTCCTATCGCTTGAACTCTGATTCGACAATTGAGTTCATACAGGTGATGTCGCTTGACACTATCCGTCCAGACGACGCCTTCGAGTTAGCGGGTACTGACGAACAGCGACGGATAGCTGTTGCCGATTTTCCTCTTCGGGGTTTGGGCGAAATAGCAGCAAGGGTTTCAGTCAAAGAGATACTTGGTTCTGTTGTACCTGAGAGTGGAGGAAAAGTTCGGTTGGAGCCTTTCTTTGCAGGACACGAAACAGATGTAGTTGTTGGTGACGTGGTGACCGCTGACATTGTTGGGGGCGCGATCGTGGTGAGTTTCTCCAACTACACAACCATACGATTCGACTCGGTGGTCATCGGCACGCAGGCCGGTGAAGTAAAGTTTGGCGTTGCCAAACCCGGTGAAACTCACATGGCGAGGTTGACTATCGGTGCTTGCAGGATTGCATCGCCGACAACCATTCGTTTTGCCATGTGGTCGCCCGGTACGGGGCCTGAGAGTGTAGTCGTAAGTGGAGTTGATTCGCTAGTAGTGCGTGTGCTAATTGATTCGGTGCACTTGGGTGCTGGACGCCTGCGGTTACCGCATGCCCAAGTAGCTCGTCGTTGTCCTATACGGCTGGTTAGCGCGAAGCTGCTGCGCATTGACAGGCTTGAGATAGAGCGGGGACAATGCGAAATAGCAGTGACGAATGGGCTGAACGTGCCTGTTCTTGTCAGATTTAGCGTTCCACAGCTAGGAACTTCGGCGGGATGTAAGATAGAACGTAAGAGTTCGGCGTGCGTCAGGATTGATCTGCGCGGTCTAGTAGTCGACAATGGTGGACAGATCAATTCCCCTGTTTGGCTCTGCGCGACAGCCACGATTCCTCAGGATTCAGGCTGGATTGACGTAGGCAAGGACGATGCTGTGGATTTCAACTACATCGCGTCTGGACTGCGGCCCAGGACGATTGCGGGTTGCTTTCGGGAGCCGGTGTATGTGTCATCGCAAACAAGACAGATGTCGGTAGCCCCGTTGGGGATGAGGGGTATTCGAGTTTCACATATTACGATGGTTCTTGAACTGGAGAACCGAGTCGGTTTTCCTATTGAGATTCTTGCTAATCTACAAGCTATTCGGGGTGCAAGAGTCATTCGCGTGGCAAGGCATTCTCTTGTTCTGGAACCGTCGCCTACGGGGCAGTTACCAGCAACAAAACGGTGGGTAATTCCAATGGAAGAGCTTGTGAACACCGGATCCGATTCGATTCGTTGGGAATGCAGCTATAGGATATCGGGAGAAGGATGCTTTGAATCAGGGAGCTTCGTCGCGGGTTCCGGTTTGGTGAGTTCACCATTCAGAATGGCGATGGAGCCGGATACGATCACGCTGCCATGCAATACAGTCAACCTTAAGGGCAATGGTTTGGAACGTTTCATGGGCAAGTTGGAGTCAGCTTTTGTTCTGCTGACTATCGCAAATCATTTTCCTATACCGTTGTCTGGGCGCGTTATTCTCTTAGGCTCTAGACC
>JBDRUL010000015.1:0-11703 GCA_039801305.1 Caldifarciminota bacterium
GTCTCCACCGCCAACATACACCGTGCCGTCTGCGCCGATTGCTGCCGACGAGAGTGTACCCCCCACGTCCTGCTTCCAGAGCAGGTTACCAGCGGTATCAAGAGCATAGAAGAAAGAAGTACGGCAGGCTACGTACATTCTACCATCCCGACCCAATGCCACACCGGCATCCACTGGCCCGGCAGCGGGGAAACGCCACTTAACTCTGCCGTCAGAACTGAGAGCGCAGAGCGAGCTCGCTGTTCCGATGTAGACTGTGCCATTCTCACCCAGGGCAGGCGTAGAGAGAATCCGGCTGCCCAGATCTGTGCGCCAGCGCCGCGCGCCAGACGGCTCAAGTGCATAGACCTGCCCACCTTCTCCTGCTACGATTATGGTCCCATCCCGCCCGATAGCCGGTACACCCCGGACATCGCCCTGTGCCTGAAATGTCCAGATTATTGAGCCGGGAAGACTGCTGGAGACCAGCACTGTCTTGGGCATAGACCATGCCGACCTGCTGGAGCGCGCATCCTCTGCCTGACAGCGTACCTGATAGCTTCCTGTCCTCTGCCAAGCGTGTGCCAGCACCAGCGTACAGGCCGGAGCTTCCTCTGATGACCACTCAGAAGTATCCCCATCTCCCCAGTCACAGCGCACCCGAACCCTGTCTCTGTCGGCATCATCTGCCACTACGCTGAAGCCAACCCCTCGACGAAGTGCTACCTGTTCCGGCCCGAGCGGCCCCGCCAGCACAACCGGCGGAGTATTCTGACGACAACCGACAATGGTAATCAGGGCGAATCCGAGTACCAACAAAGCCCCCGCGCGTTGCAGTCGAATCCTGACCGGCAAAGAGCAGACCCTCATGGCTGAAGCCGGGAGCTGACCCGGCAGATCTTGCCGATTCTTCTGAATCCCCTTCCTTCAACTGCAACAACGTAGAGACCGTCTGCCAGTTCCCTGCCGTGCTGGTTGCACCCATCCCACTCCAGTACGTTCTCTTCGACTGACTGCCACTGCCGGACAAGTGTCCCTGAAATCGTGTATACCCTTACATCCGGCCGCATACCATGCGGAAAGTCCAGAACCAGCTCACAGGAACCGGAGAACGGTGCCGGCCGCGTGTACGGCTCGGCGTAACAACTGACTCTGATACGGTAATACTGGCTGACCAGCGAGTAATTGCCAAAGCTATCTACCGCTCTCACGAAGTACTCATAGCCACTGGTGTCGCGGCTAGGATTGAAAACCTGACAGCTTGTATCTGTCTGCACTGGAACAACCTGGCGTAGATAACCAAACGTATGCACCTTCAGATCGTCAATCCACACTCCGGGGTCGTTAACGGTTGCGTTTGTTCGATACCGGAAACGTAACCACAGACTGTTGCTGGCAGGCAGCAGATAGCGTCGCTCGTGCCAGGTCAGGGACGTACCGTAGAGCGAATCAAGCGCCTGCCAGTGAAGCCGGTCAGAAGACCATTCGACCAGACAGACATCCCGGTGGATGCCCAGACTGTCCTGCCTCTCTTCCGTGGCGTAGCTGGCATAGAATGAGAGCAGACCTCCGGCAGGCAGACACAGGCTCGGTACCAATACCAACTGGTTGTCCATGCCTGAACCACTACCGGAGAAGAATGACCTTGGAGGAGAATGTGTCTTTCCCGGTACTGTCTCCAGCCGCCAGCCAATCGCTGTCCAGTTACCAAAGTCCTGACAATAGTCGCTGAATGCCTCCCTGACACTCTGTGCTTCAAATAGCTCATAGGCAACAGGTGCAACATCCCAGCCCTGCGACCAGTACAGTCTGAAACCGTTGCGGCTCGGTCGATGGCAGAGTATCTGTGGCTGCGCTGGTTTGACATCGTCGGTGGCATAGTAGTTATTGAGGAATCCGAGCCAGTTGACTACTTCACAGAACCCAAGGTATGAATACGAGCTCTGCCAGTACTTATACTCCAAGTATCGATCCGGAAACCATATAGCTATACCGCGGGCAGCCTCATAACCAGCCTGCGCCGCGTTTGCTTTCACCAGCGGATTGAGTACCTGCCGCAGCGCAACGGTTCCTGTTGCTGGCATCAGTGCCCAGAAACCAAGCAGATCAACATGGTCGTCTGAGGGCGAAGGCGGGTACTGCAGGGATGGTCCGAACGTCTGCGCACCAAGCCGGGCATGATAAACACATGGGTCAGAGGCAACAATACTGTCAGCCAAGGTAACCGCTAGGACTGGTAGAACTCGATCAAGCTGGCGAAGGTCGACTGCTGACAGGCAGACACTGGTAGCCGGATAGGCCTGTACGTACCTGCGGCACATCTCGGGCAGAAACTCGGCCGGGGTCGAGGTGGGTCGGGCAACGAGCAGTCCGGTAATCTCGTCGTAGGGTAAACCGGTCAGGGGAACCAGCCCTTCTGATGCCAGCAGGTAGTCGCAGCTTGCCCGAACTTCTGCAGCAACCTCTATCATCTGCATCAGGCAAGCATCCATCGCCAGAACCGTGATTCGACGCCCGAACTTATCCTTTGCCCGCTCTAGGGCTCTGCCGAGCTGACCGGCGACGTCCATCACCTGCGCCTGATGCGATTCATCAACAAAGATGGATCTGGTGCGCACCTCGCCCGGATACCATCCATTCCCATGATCCCACAGAATCAGCATGTAGTTCTCTGCCGGATAGCGCTCCTTCAGGAAGTAACAGAAACTGATGAGTGTGGCGGTGTCTGCCATATTCTGTTCACCAAGGTCAGCCAGCAAAGTCCGTCTGTCCTTGCCGACATAGTAGCGGCGGCAGCTCGGGTTTGAATCACGGGCAGCATTGTCAACCTGAACAACGATGTTCACCTCGCTGGTAGAACCTACCCTTTGCAACTCGGCAATATCCAGGTACGCAAGATCGCTCATCCCATTGTCCGCGCACATGTACACACCGACAGTCCATTGAGCCGCCATGGCAGCTGACAGAAAGCAGAGGAGTATTCCCCAACCACCGGTTCCCAGAAGTATTCTCATCAGATTCGCAATCATACCCAGGTGATGCCTATACCGCGCAGCAGGGGGCGCACTCTGTTGCGCCCCCTGCCTGTTGGTCAAGAATCCTGCGTCAGAACCCTAGAGTAAGCATTACCCGATGAGTCGGTTTCAGATAGGTGTAGTAGCGGAAGGCGTAATCAAGCCCTATCCTCGGTCCCCAGTCAGGTTTGACTTTCACTCCGAGTCCGGCCGAGAGACCCGTAAGCTGGCCGATTGACTGCTGGTACTCACCGTCCGAGTTCAGTATGTAGCCGGCGCGCAGGAAGAATGCGTCTGACAACCCGTATTCGAGGCCGAAATTCACTGTCTCGTTGATGTCAGACGGATGAGTCACGTCAACTGCTGCAGTCAACCGGTTCACCTCGTCGCTCAGAATATCGTAGGCAACGCCAAAACGGAACGACGTCGGCAACGGCACTGCCTGGGTCTTGTGTGAACCCATAAGTCCCGACGGCAACGACTCCAGGGGATTGAGACTGTAATCAAGCTGCCGGCCGCTGAACGCCAGCGCAGTACCGAAGTTAGTCACGGTAGCACCGATGCGCAGCGATTTGAAACCGGTGTTGTAGAAAAGTCCGAGGTCCAACCCCAAGGCCGAGGCTGACATGTCCCAGACAACCTGAGTCACGCCCTTGGCAGTCAGACCAAAGGAGAGCTTATCGGTTATCATGCGGGAGTAACTTACACCGAAGGCGAAGTCAGAAGCGTTGAAGTACAGACCGGTTCCTTCGTCCTCTCTGGTCTTGGTGTTCGGGTTGTCAATCTGAGTGATCTCCATCTTACCCATGGTAAGCGCGGCTACCGAAAATGCCACCGTGCCGAAATTGGTGACCGGCAACGCCACGGCCAGATAGTCGTGATTCATATCTGCCAGCCAGTCGGCATGGTTAGCGTGGACACTCCTCCCTACCTGAGCAAGTCCAGCCGGATTGAAGTAAGCGGCCGAAGCGTCATCAGCAATCGCCACAAACGCATCGCCCATCCCAACAGCCCGGCCGGACGAGATCTTCAGGAAATTTGCTCCGGTTGTCGCGACCTTCGAGAACTTGCCCAACCCTACCGATACCACCAGGAGACCGGCAATAAGCCCCGTTGTCAGTTTGCGTATCATCTTCTCCTCCTAGTGAATGAAGACAAGCTTGCCAACAAACTCGCCCACATCCGATTCCACATGGAATACATAGACCCCGGGAGCTATCAGCTGACCTGACTCGTTCACAAAGTCCCAGGTGGCTGTACCACCCTGATCACCCGGTGAAGTCCTGCTACTCTTGTGGTGGATCGTCTTTACCAGATCGCCTGATGTCGTAAAGATACGTATATCGCATTCACTGGGCAGATGGGTAAACCTGACCCGTCGTTCCTCGCTATTCTTCTCCCACGCGTTGTAAACGATGTAGGGATTCGGGACGACCTTGACATTCAGTTTCTGCTGCGTCATCGTGTCGGCATAGCCGGGTGTCGAAACGAGGTAGAACTCGTTGTAGTACGGCGCTGCTCCTTTGCTGCGGTCGCCAGTAAGATACCAAGTATCGCCGACACCGATACAGTTGAGCAGCATTCCCAGCGTATCGGTGGCTCCGGGACGGAACTGGAAGTAGCCGCCGCCGATATACATCTGGGCAGTACCGGTCTTCAGCGTCTCTGAAGGAACCCGTAGGCTTCGATCAACGAAACACCAACCGTTGGCATTCTTGGGTCCCTGGCCGGTGGTTGCAAACGGCGCATAGGGGACCTCAATGCCGCCATTAGTAACATCTATCACCTTGGCACTGAGAAATCCCTTCTCGTTTGTCCATATCACCTTGTAATCTGAACCTCGGAACGCCCACCACGCCTGCGTCGGTGCCGAACCTGGCTTCAGCGACTCTGCCGGGTAGCCTCCAGAGGGTTGTATCGCGGTAAACGCAGCAGTAGGCCCACCAAGTCTCACCTTGTACATCAGCTCCTGACCATTGAAGACTGGAGCATAGACTCTCGCCAGCGTCCGTGCACTGGATATCGTGTATTTGAAACCGGTTGTATCAACCACCAGCGGAGAATCAACCCCGAGTCTCTTAACAAAGTAGCGGTAGCTTGCAACTGAGCCGCTGCCAGTCCATTCCGGACCAAGGAACTTGATGACAAATGTATCACCGGTAACCTGCCTCGGCACTACCACCTTGGTCGAGCAGCAGAAGAAAGCCGTATCAGTAGCTCCCATGTGAGAAACAACTGTACAGGAGGGCATCACATAGTTCGCCTCGTCCCAGCGGGGAACGGTGGAAAAGTTCGAGACGATTCCGGAACGTAGGATAAGCGTGTCGCGCGTCGTATCGCTGGTCGTAACGAAGTTGAAGTCGTAAGCTGTGACACAGTAGTAGTACGTAAAGCCGTTTCGAACCTTCGTGTCAAGGTAGCTGTAAAAGATGCCGTTATCGGTTGCCTTTATCCAGAGCGAATCCGGTTGACTGGAATCACCAGCGGGCGGGTAGCTGAAAGTAATCGAATCCTTCAGGTCGCACTGCGCCAGAATCTGCCAGTCAGAGCCATTCGTGGATTTGTAAAGCACATAGCCCTGGAAATCGTAGCCACGGTAGTTCGGGTCATAGCCAGGCGAGCTGGTATCGCCAGCGACCTTGACCCAGTACTTGTCGGGCTCGATCTCGGAGAGATTGTCCCAGACAATTCTGACCTGATTGTCACCGGGCACCAGCGTGATATTGGGCGACAGCGGCGGTCCGGGCAACAGCCAGTTCTGGTCATAGATGAACTGTGCCGTGTTTGCCAGCTTCGCCAGATGCACCAGTGAATCCTTGGGACGCTCTGGCCAGGGTTGGCGCGGTCCCCCAAAAGGCGCGCACATCGCCGCCACAATCAGCTTTTCGACCTGCCCAGGAGCAAGATCAAACGGTCCTGAACACTGAATAAACCGCTTGTCCGCCGCAACGAGATCTACCGAGTCGTAAGGCGAATAGACACCTGTCCGGTAGTCAAATCCCGCCATCGTCATATACTGCGCCGGATCCGTAACCGGGTCGATGTCGATTGTGAACTTCTTGAATGCCTTCATCCCCAGCGGGGTCCCGCCTGGTCCGCGCGGCGACTCGAGAAACTTGTAGGCAAAGACCCCGGGTGTACCTTCCTGCCAGTCGTCTGATGGTGCCTCGTAGTTATCGTAGTCGCCGGCATAACCAACATTTTGCACTAAGCCAGCACCAGGCACAGTATCGTTCAGAAGCAGGCCGACCATATCGTCTGGTGCCGCACCGATGTCCGGGTCCATCACCGCACCCATGAAGCACTTCTTCAGGGTATCGGTACCGGCATTGCGAACCATGTAGATAAGGAAGAAGATGTCCTGGTTCGACGGATAGTTCCAGGCATAGACCGTCTGGTATATCTCGATACCCTGCGGCTTTCCAGGTGCTATGTGGTTCTCAGCACCAAGATCCGAGTACACGCACCACATATCCATCAGGGAGAATGCCTCAATGGGCACCAAGGAATCTGGCACCCCCTCCTTGACGAACCAGTCGCGGGGACGAGGCGGCCAGTCAGAAGGGTACACAAAGACCCGGTCATTCTGGCTGCCGGCACCACTCGCCGCGTTTGCCGCGGAAGTCGGGGTCATCTCAGTGCCGCCCGAGTTAGGATTGTAGCCGAAGGTTACCAGCGTATCGACCTTGGTCGTATCATCAGCGCGCCGCTTCAACGAACCAAACCAGAGGCCGGCGCCGAAGATGTACTGATTCAGGTACGGCTGGGGCCATGAGCCGCCGGCACGGCCCGAACCCCGGGTAATGTCTATGCCATAGCGACCATCGTTGTAGAACGGACAGCGCCACTTGTTGATATTCAACCATTTCATGTCGTAAATACGGTTCCCCCGCGGCGGTGGAGTGGCACTCCGGGCAAGGGCAACCGACGACACAGCAACCAAGACAAGCAGGCAAGAAACCAATGTCAGTAGTCCGCCTGTCTTGTTGCCGGTTGACATCTGAGCTCTTCTTCTCATTTCTTCCTCCTCAGAACGAAAGCGACACCCCGAACCTTATCCGGCGTCCCGGACCATAGTTCGTAGGCGTCGCATACCGGTCTGCCCTTGCCGGCAGATAGGACAGGTACTGCTCATATCGTGTGATATAGCCATCGTGATTAAAGTCGCGGGCAGGGTGATAGTAGTAGTCACCGAACAGCAGTGCCGCTCCAAAGTCAAGCGGAGTAAAGACACGGCCATCTGTATTCGGCGCCCCGGTCTGTGAATAGACGTTGGTCACGATCTCGGCATTCAGCAGGTTCGAGATGTCGCAGTTCAACCCGAAGACCAGTCCGGCAACCCTGATATCCTTGGCCGTGCGCAAATCGATAGTAAAGGTCGAGGGCATTCGCGCAGAATTCTCGTCCCCCGTTCGATTGCCACGCTCATCCGTTGGCGTATATGGCATGCCAGTGGCATAGGTAGCCACTCCTGAGATATTGAAGTCCCGCAGCAATACGAACCCGAAATCCGGCGGGAACGACAGTCCTAGGTCGCCATGCACCGAGTGACGCTGGTCCTGATCCAGGTAATAGTCAACCTGCAGTGGTGTAGAACGCTGGTACTGATCGGTCGCGGTTGAAGCAGTGCCTTTGGCAATCTGGAAGGTATAACCGATCTTCGCGGACCAGAACTGCGAAAGCGCCTTGGTCAGCGTCGCCTCAAAACCCTGTATCCGTGCGTACTCGACATTGTAGTACATCGAATAAGGTTGCGGCAGTGCCGGCACAATCCGCACTCCGGAAAGGTCAAACACGTCCTTGTAGAATGCAGTCAGGTCAAACGC
Source organism: Caldifarciminota bacterium (assembly GCA_039801305.1). Lineage (GTDB taxonomy): Bacteria > Hydrothermota > Tepidihabitantia > Tepidihabitantales > Tepidihabitantaceae > JBDRUL01. Next base: position 7,820 of record JBDRUL010000015.1, read on the forward strand.
GAAGATATCGGAAAGCTGGGCATCAAAACCGAGCTCATAAGCAATAGTCTTTTCTGCTGCCATGTCTGGGTTCCCAACAATGATGTTACCCCGACCACGTAGCTCTGAGGCCGGACGGCCGCTATAGGTGTAGAGGTTGTTGAACACCGGGTTCTTGAAGAAGTGACCATAGCTGAAACGGAACTTCACCCGCTCGGTGATCGGATAGGATATTCCCAGCCGTGGGCTCAGACGATACTTAACCGGAACCGGCAGAAAACTGTCAGCAATCTCCGGCGCTGACCCCAGCGACTCCGGAAATGCCCTCACCGCTGCCTTCGAATCAAGCAGGTCAAGACGTACTCCAGCACGAACAACTAGATCTTCAAAATCTGCCCTGTCCTGCACATAGGCCGCAACTACGAGCGGCCGATAGGTGAATACCTCCCAGAAGGGATTCTGGTCCCAAGGCAGAGAGTTGTCGTGCATTGAAACAACGTACTGAGTAATATCCAGCCCTGTCTTGATCTCGTGAATCTTGGACACAGTCCGGGTCAAGTCAAACTTGAACAGGTAACTGTTCGTTGCCCGGTTATGCCAGGTTCTTTCGTTGCCCTCGCCGACAAACAGCCCGGCGACTCCCCACGGATTGTTCGTCGTGGCATACGCAGGCATGAAGTTCTTACGCTGCTGGGGATAGGCATAGACGGTATCATAGCCGATGACGTTGCCCGAAGCGTCTTTTATTGGCGCGCCCAGCCAGTAGGACTGCCAAAGGTTCAAGACCGCCCATTGCCTGCCAGAATCGGTCTTCTGGTTGAATACCCAGTCTTCGGCTCTAAACCAGTACCGCTCCCAGATTCCTGTTCTCCGCAGAAAACCCCAGAATCCTATAGTATCTGCCCGTTCGGCATCGAAATTGCGCACTGTCCGCATCAGCGAAGTCATGAACATACCAGCTTTCGCCTCGTAGACCGTTGCCGGTGAAAGCATGTGGTTGACAGTCATATTCGCCTTGTACGAACGGACGCGGTTTGCGTACATTCCTCGCAACCAGTACTTGTAAGCGTTTGAGAAACCCTGCCACTGGTAGTTAGAGTGGTGACCGTCAAGGGTGATTTTCAGACCCTCGCGGCTGAACGCCCCCTTCGGCGCCTGATAAGTCAACTTGCCTTCGAAGGCATACTCGCCGCGCGGCTGCTGAACCTTGTATAGACACTGTCTGTCGTCATCGGTGCGGAAGTATTCGGTAGAAAGGAAGTAGCGCAGCCGGCGGTATACCGGACCGCCGATTGAGAACGTAAGCCGGTTGTAGCCGAAGTTGAGGTCGGGCCTCGGAAACATCTCATCGGTAAGATAACGGACACGACCAGAAGTCCTCGAGCCACCCTCCTTGGTGACAGCCTTTATGATTCCGGACATTGCCGAACCGTACTCTGCATCAAAACCACCGGTAATAACGACGACAGAGGAAAGTGCATCCGATGTCGGTTTCGGGCTTGACCAGAGCGTACCCACCACAGCGTCCTGTGCCTGAACACCATCAACCAGATAGGCGACATCATCAAACCTGCCACCGCGAATGTGAGTCCAGCCACGGCCCGCGGTTTGCGTTACCCCGGCTTGCATACCCACCAGCTCGGACAGCGAAGTGACCGGCAAACGCTTGAACTCTTCATCGGTGATGACGCGCTCGACCGATACCGCCTGACGCTGCACCAGCTCCCTCTTCTTGGCAACAACCTCTACCGTCCGTCCGAGCTCAATCACGGTCGTTGAGAGACGAAACTCAACGGTAGTGGCATTGTCCTGCACAACCACGACATCGGTAACTGTCTGGTCGTTATAACCGATATATGATGCTGTCAGGCTGTAGCGACCCGGCGGCACATTGATTATCAGAAACTCACCATTCGCATCGGTTGCCGCGCCCAGTTCGGTTCCGTTGACCACGACGTTGACCCCCACCAGCGGCTCACCGGTAGCCCTGTCAAGAACTCGACCGCGGATCGAGCCGGTGACACCGGCAAGCGCAACCGGTGCAAGAAACAACAACGCCAGCGACGCGACAACCAGCTGCCAGTGGTTCAAGTACACTCTTCTCATTGCGAACCTCCCCTCACCCTGATCGGGACACCCCATACCAGTGATATCAGCTCGCCATCCATATCGTAGAAGACGTGGAACGGTATCTGCTGAACATACAACCGGTAGATTCCCGGCTCGGCAAATCTCACTCGGGTTGTCGGAGCGATCCTACGTCGCTCCCCACGAAAATGCACGAAGTTGTTTACGTCAGTAGCATACCCTGTTACAACCGGTATTCGGGCACTGTCCCCGACCGCAAAACTCAATAGCTGGCAACTGGAACTGGTATCTTCTGGCGGAGCATAGCGATAGAACCGTTGTATCCCGTAATGCAGCGTATCGGGCCGGAGCGAAATCGTGTCTGTCCGGCTACTGCTGGCAAGCTGGAAAGAAACGAGATACGGCGCATCGTCTGGTGTCGGAGCATAGAACCGCTGTCCTCCGGATAGTTTCCACAACCGCCACTTGCCGTTCTCTTTTCGCAGCACGCAGCCACCAATAACAGTAGCGCTCAGAGGCTTTCTTACAATCATCGAAGTATCAGTGAAGTTGGGATCGTAGTATTTCAATCTGACCGTCTCTCCGGGTGACGTCTCAAATACCGAATCACGGAGATAGCGCGTATACTTGTAGGCGTGGGCAACAAACTCGCCGCTTATGGTTTCGGCAATAGTCACCGTTGCAGTCGTCTCCACCCAAGAGTTCACTACCCAGTTGCCACCCTGCAGCACGCTGTCAACGAGCGTATCCAGAGTAGCAATGAAGCTGTACTCTACTCCTCTGATTCCCTGAGTCGTATCCCGGTGAAAAACCTGCTGGAAGGAGTCGCAGCGGTAGCGCTGCTTGAACGGGTTGTCGGCTATTGCCTTGGTAATAACTGACTCGGGAATCACCAAGTCCGCGACCTGCATTGACGGCTCGTCGAAATCAACTGCCAGCAGCGTGAGATTCGCCCGAATTGCCGTGTCGATGCCAGCGGTATCTGCACTTGTCGGCTCCCAGAATCCAAGTGGCGGCATCCGTCCGCAGCCAGAGACGGCCACTGCCATCAGGGCAGCAACTCCAGCCGCGCCGAGCACCAGGACGCGGTACCTCTTCTTCGGTCGTCCAGACGTCATAGCTTGCCTCCTTATCAAACGAGCAGCGACCAGTGAAACGCGCGGAGGAATCTGTCTAGTCACCAGTCGCTGTCCGCTCTCGGTTCACTGCTTAATTACTCAGTTGACCAGTCTAGGCACTGTTAGCCTTCTGTCAATATCTCTTCAAGGGGCACCAGAACGATCAACCTGAACCAGCCCTGCACGCCCGGTGTCGGTCATGGCTGCCGTCCTGGACGCTACTTCTGGTGACGGGAGTATCCATCTTTCCTTCACCTGCGAAGCAATTGAAGCACCAGACCTTCACACCCACTAGGTAATTCCCCCCACGGCTTCCCCCACTGCCTGACGACTAATTTGACAGCCCACCTTGTTCGCGGCCCCAGTCGCAGATTGTACTGGCGCCTTGACGTCAAATTTGGGACAGGCAGCCGCAATGACAACACTGGTAACGAAGCCTGATGCATTCAGTCTTGTGGCTCATCCAACCGCACGCCTCGTAGTTACCGTAATGGACAAACCTCTCCATCCTCCGACTGCAGATGTCGCTCGTGTAGTCAGGATCCTGATATCACCCCTTCCAGATTACCAAAACGCAGCTCTGGCAGACCCTAGGGCCGGAACGGCACCGAAGACAGCGTCATGTATCTGACCTCGTTCCATCAGCAACAATGCGCCTATGGGCAGAAGTAGCATTTGACATCTCTCCTTGTCTTTCTA
>JBDRUL010000016.1:0-11562 GCA_039801305.1 Caldifarciminota bacterium
AAGCAACACAGCCAGCTGCGCCCATGCTACCACCGTATTTGTCAAAGACATGCCTAACCTCGGCTGTCGAACGGTTCTTGTTGTCCGTAAGCGCGCGCACCAGCAGCGCTACGCCACCGGGACCATACCCTTCGTACATGACCTCCTCGTAGGCAACCCCGGGCAGTTCTCCAGTGCCCTTCTTGATCGCTCGCTCTATATTCTCAGCCGGCATGTTTATGGCACGTGCCGATTCAATCGCTGTACGGAGACGAGGATTGCCATCCGGATCGCCACCGCCGATTCGGGCAGCAGTAGTTATTTCTCTGATCAGCTTCGAGAAAGCCTTACCCCGTGCAGCATCTGCCTTACTTTTCTTATGCTTTATTGTTGCCCATTTCGAATGTCCGGACATACTGTCCTCCTTAAGCAAAAACTATCCATGTCCGCCGGAAACCTCTGGATTCGCTCTGACCAAGGCAGTCCCCGCCATCAAGAGATTCGGTACCGTCCGGCAGTACCACGGACTCCATTCTAGAAGTGACCCTTGGCATGTCAACCGTGAAGAATCATTCGGCTTGACACTAGCACAATCCCTCCCTAATCTACTCTGCGTTTATGTCACTCCTCGTCACCCTGATGCTTGCCAGTATCGTCCCTAAAGCCGGCACGAGTGGCTTCGATTTTCTCAATATCGACCCCAGCGCCCGTGAAGCAGCGATAGCAGGTTCTGTCACCAGCTTTGGCGGGGGAGCCATGTCTTTCTGGTACAACCCGGCTCATTTGGCTGAAATCGAAAACCCGGAATGTCAGGTTGGCTATGCCAACTACATTGCGGGGATACATCTTGGCTCACTTGCCTACTCTCGTCCTCTTTCTGCCGATCTCGCACTGGGCACGGGTATCGTCTACCTCAACTCCGGCCAGATGAAACGTACCGACCCCGAAGGACATGAACTTGGTACCTTTGGTGCGTCGTTTGCGGACATAGATATCGCCGGGGCATTCCGGGCAACCAGCGATCTGGTATTCGGACTTGGATTAAGAGGGCTGTACGGCTCGATAGATACCTTTTTTGCTCTCGGGATCGCCGGAAATCTCGGTGTTAACTATCGGCTGGAAGGTCTGAGCTGTGGTTTCAGTGCTAGTAACCTCGGTACCCAGCTGAAAGCCTTTCGCGACGGAGTGGATCCGTTGCCCATGGAGTTTGCGCTCGGCTTCTGCTATCGCCCCAACCCTGCAGTCGGACTGAGTCTTTCCGGTCGCAAACCTGTTTCAAACCGTTTTAACATCCGCGGAGGAATCGAAGGCTGGGTAAGCGACCATCTGGTGCTGCGAGCCGGTTATAGTTCACTGGGGTCTGACCTCGTCGGAAGTACTGGAGTTGATGCGCTGGCGGGGTTTGCCGCCGGATTTGGCATACGGGTCAGAAGCTACCAGCTGGACTACTGTTTTGTCCCAATGGCACAACTGGGGCTTGCTCATCGTCTTGCCCTGAGTTTTGCTCTCTAGCCGCAGCACAAATGAAGCGGCAGTTCGTCAGCGACCTCAGAGCCGGCGTGCTGGTTAATGACGTCTTCTTCTGTAGCCGACGTGACGTACGCGAAAGACGGGATGGTGCTCCATTTGTCACATTCGAATTCCGTGACCGGACAGGAAGTATTAACGGCATCATGTGGGAAAAGATCGAAGATGCGCTGAACATCTGCCAACCCGGCACCTTCTGCCGTGTTCAAGGACGTGTCGCCGACTACCAAGGTAGACTGCAACTCAACGTCAATCTGGTGCTGCCGGTAGAACAGAACGAGGTTGAACGCAAGGATTTCCTAACAACCACCTCATACAACACTAACGAACTGCTTAACGAGCTGCGGAGGCTAGCAGCCTCCATAGAGAACAGGCCTCTGCGACAACTGCTGGAGTCATTCCTCAATGACGCAGACTTTGTACCCAAGTTTGTTTCTGCCCCAGCGGCGCAATCCGTGCACCACGCCTATATTGGTGGGCTGCTCGAGCACACGGTCTTCATGTCCCGCCTCGCCCACGCTGTCTCAGAAATCTACCACGAAATCGACCGTGACCTCCTGCTGGCCGGCACGATACTACACGACGTCGGCAAGACCTGCGAGTATTCATATGAAACTGCCATTGACCACACCCTCGATGGCCGGTTGATCGGACACATAGTCCTCGGCTATCAGATGACGGCAGAGAGAATAGCCGCCATCCCCGACTTCCCGGTCGAGACCGCCCGGATGCTTTTGCACATTATCCTGTCTCATCATGGGGCACTGGAATTCGGCTCTCCCAAGACCCCGAAGTTCGCCGAGGCGTTACTCGTCCATTTCCTAGACAACCTCGACGCCCGGATAGCGATGTTCCGTGAAGCCGTCAACCGGAATCCCGGTACCAAGTGGACCGATTTTCACCAGTACTTAGGAACAAATATCTACATTCCTGATAGACCGGCAGTCGGGGGCTCCAAGTAGCCAGTGGCCGACCGGCAACTGGAGTTCGAACCCTTTATGAACGCCTGCCGCCAACTGGGCGTAGAAATCACCCCTGAACACTTCTCCATCCTATGCAACTATGTCAACCTCGTACGCGACTGGAACAAACACATCAATTTAGTGTCGCGCCAAGACACTGGACGACTTTTATCCTACCATGTGATCGACTCACTGGCCGTCAGTCAGTTGATACCTAAGAATGCTCGCTGCTGCGACATCGGCACCGGTGCAGGCCTGCCAGGGATCCCGCTGGCAATAACAAGGCCCGACATTCAGATGATCCTTGTAGAATCAACGAAGAAGAAATGCCACTTTCTGAACAAATGTCTCTCCGCTCTTTCCCTTGGCTCAACCGTGGTGATAAATGAACGAGCTGAGGCCCTTCCCCCTCTCAATTGTGACGTAATCCTCAGTCGGCTCACCGGCCCCTTCAGGAGGGTGATACGCCAGACAGCCCACCACGCAAGAAACGGTGGGCTTGTCATCATGTTCAAGAACCCCGCGGCAAGAAACGACTTGGACGGCATGTTGATTGACAGGCTGCGCCTAGAGATTCTTCACACGGTGGAACTGCTTCTACCGGTAAGTGGGGTTCCCCGCAGGTTCGTGGTCCTCCGTCGTAGACAAGCCTCCCTAGCGACCAGTTGACAGCGGCCGATTGCGTGTTACAATTCTTCTATTCGTAACACGCCACCGCCCAACCAAAGTGCAGCCCGCTTCGGCGTCTCCATGGACGCCGCCCTGTTGAAACGTTTCGACGGAGAACTCAAGGCGGCGGGGTACACCTGCCGCTCCGAGGCGCTGCGAGACCTCGTTCTTGGCTGGCTCGCCTGCCGCTCTCTCAGCAGGAAACGGGGAACGGCAGTTGGCGTGCTGAGCTTCGTATACGATCACAACCGTCACAACCTCTCTCATCGCCTCGTCCATCTCCAACATAAACATCTTGCAAGAGTAATAGCCACAATGCACGTCCATCTTGACAGTTCATCATGCCTAGAAGTCGTGATCCTTCGTGGTCAGGCTGAAGAGCTGCGTCGACTGGCAGACCGGTTGACGGCAATTAAATCGGTCCAGCAGGGCAGTCTCGCACTCATTGCCGAGCCCACATCAGCAGTGAAAACAGTTCCGACGAATCAAGAGCAGACACTCAGGTCATGCTCGAATGGCCACAGAACACGACCAGCTGCCCGCGTAAGCACCATTTCTGAACATGGAGGTTGACAAATGACAGTAGTAATCGCCATTCTGCTGGCTGGCCTGCCTGCAGACTCCAGCATAATGACCCTTGAAGAGGTCGTCGTCACCGCGGAACGTATCCGTCATCCGGTTCGCGACGTAGCTGCATCTGTGAGCGTCGTAACTGCTGAAGAAATCAAGGTGCTGAACGCACGAACAGCGACCGACGCCTTGGCTGCTCTCCCGGGTACTTTTGTGCAGCAGACAGGACAGTTCGGGAGGACCGACATTGATATCCGCGGCATCGGCGATCGTGGCTGTCGCATAGCAGTCCTAATTGACGGCCGACCCGAGAAAATGCCTCTCTTTGGCTGCACGGTCACCCACACACTCCCTGTCAACAATATCGACCGTATCGAGGTGGTACGCGGGCCTCTCTCGGTACTATACGGATCCGATGCCATAGGTGGCGTCATTAACATAGTAACGCGGCGAGCCGAATCACCAGTTGATCTCTCCGGCCAACTTGATTACGGTTCGTTCAACACGTTGCATGGTCGTATAACCGCCGGCACGCAGCAGTCCGGCTGGCATGCGTTGTTTTCCTTTGATAAGGCAAAGAGCGACGGGCACCTACCCAATTCCCAGTACAACGGCAACGACGTGTCGCTTCGAACAGGAGCCAGCCTGCTGCCATTCCTTGACATCGATTTCACAGGGAAGTTTTTCACAGGCGTCAAACACGAACCCAATCGGGCCACTGACCCCGAGACGCTAGTAGCATCCGGCTGGAACCGCTACGACCGTGGCGGACTCGACCTGACCGCTTCCCTTGCCCGCAGTCAGTCTGGAGGTTTTGTCAAACTCTACCGCACTTTCGGCGAACACGTATTTGATCCCAAGGACGGCTGGCACTCTACCGATTTCACGAATGGTGCCATTGTCCACGGGCATTACCAGTTCGAATTCGGTAATCTGCTTCAGGCAGGCATTGAAGCTAAACAACTGGCCGGCACTTGGATCAAGTCTGACACCAGTAGTCCAAGCTGGTCGCGATCCCAGCTGGGGGTATTCGGGCAAACTGAACAACGGATCGGCTTTATAGTCGCCAACACTGGCTTACGCTATGAGCACGACGCCATCAGTGGCGGGATCCTGGTGCCGAAGTGCGGACTGGTACTGCACCCGTTTTCAGGACTGACGCTGCGAGCAAGCCTCAACCGTGGATTCCGTTTCGCCCCCTTCAACTATACGTCCATCTACCCACCCAAGAATCCCGAGCTAGAGCCCGAGCTAAGCTGGAACTATGAAGCCGGCATCAACTGGCAAATCACGTCCGGTATCGCAGCTGATATGGCCGGTTACATCCTGACTGGCGAGAACCTGATTGAACTTGGAACCAACCCAAATCCGCCGCCTCCCCGACAGTTTCAGAACAAAGGCAGCTTCCGGTTCAAGGGTATCGAACTTGGAACGTCTTTACGGCACCAATGCTTGCAACTGAGGGCCGGCGCCACAATCGCCGACTATGGCATCAACACCCGGGCACGGCCCGGCCTCAAGTTGAACGCGGATGCCGGCATCAAGACCGAAAAAATAAGTATGAATCTCGGAACTCAAACAGTGGCCCGTTACTATGCCGCAGACTCCTCCAAGTCTCCAATCCCTTCTTACACTATCCTTGACCTCCGCGCAGGCTACCGTGTACTTCCCCTGCTCCAAGTACGTCTCGCAATAGAGAACCTGCTCAACTGTTACTATGTCACTTTTGTTGATCTTCCCGGCAGCGCCGCGGGACTATATCAACAACCAGGGCGATCCTTCACTATCGGTCTCGATCTCGACAGGTAAACAGTGCGCTCTTCGCTTCTGTTTTTGCTAACGGTACTCACGCTCGCATCCGGCTGCCGGAGCAACACTCGCTCCCGTCTCAAAGTACTCGTCTCTACCAACCTGATTGCCACAATTGTACAGGCAGTTGGTGGTGAAAGAGTCGAAGTAACACCGGTCGTACCGGCTGGCATCTGCCCGGGACATTTCGACCTTCCGCCGTCTGCAATGCTTGCTGCCAGCCGGGCAAGGCTGCTGATAAATCACGGCTGGGAGCAATGGTTCCCGAAACTCACTGACATCGCCAACCGCGACGCAATCAAAGCAACCACCCGGACACAGGGAAACTGGATGGTGCCACCGATACATGTGCAGGCCGTGAACGAGATATTTGAACTACTCATGCAGGTCGACCCTGCCGGTGCTGAAACCTACGCAGTGAACCGGAAGCGCTATCTTGCCCAGATAGACACAGCGACGCAGGAAGTCCGTCGACTCCTATCTGACAAAAAGAGCCTGCCGGCAGTGATAAGTTCAGAAAAACAGGCTCCCTTCCTCAGGTGGCTCGGGTTCAGGGTCGTCGCCACCTATGACCGAGCAGAAGACATCACTGCTAGCGACCTCTCGCGTCTTGCCAGTATCGCTGTAGATTCTGGAGTGAAGCTGTTCGTCGACAACCTGCAGTCTGAACCAGGCTTCGGCAAAGCACTTGCCGAAGCAACTGGCGTCCGACATGTCACCCTCTCCAATTTCCCACTCCAGTGCTCATATCCCGAGCAGCTTCTAACCAATGTTAAGTCCCTGCTGGCAGCCTTGGCCGGTGAAAACTGATCGACTCAGACGCGGAAACAGAACCAAAGCTCTTCACCCCCTGTGAGTTGCGCGGTATCAATCAAGAGAGTCAGTGTCAGTTATCGTGACCATATTGCTCTCAGAGACGTTTCACTGGAGATTCATAATGGAGAATTCCTGGGCATTATCGGCCCGAACGGAGCAGGCAAGACTACTCTCCTCACAGTTATCAATGGACTGGGCAGGATTCACACAGGCAGCATCCATATCTTCGGGCAACCGGTACTGCCGGCAAAGTTCTGGCGCCTCCGGCCACGGATCGGGTACGTTCCGCAGCAACTCAATGTAGATCCTCGCGCACCGATATCGTGCTATGAATCGGTACTCATAGGTCGATATGGTCGCATTGGTCTGTTGAGCCGGCCCAGCAAGTACGACCGCCAGCAGACTGAGGAGATGCTCAGATTGACAGGTACCTTTCATTTGCGTAACAGACCGGCCGGGCAGGTGTCCGGTGGTGAGGCACGCAAACTGGCTATCGCCAGAGCACTTGTCCAGGAGCCTGAAATTCTTCTGCTTGATGAACCGACTTCAAACCTTGACCCGGCAGCTGCCCGCGATATCACCAGTCTCATCGTCGAGGCTTATCGCCGGTTCCACCTGACTGTGGTAATGGTCTCCCATCAGCCAGAGCATCTGCCTGAACCATGCAATCGGATAGCGATGATGAAAAACACCCGCATCGCCTTCGTGGGCCCAAGAGAACAGGCCCTCCGGGCTGAACGGCTTTCTCTTCTCTACAAGACTACTGGTGCAGAACAGTCTGCCTGCGGCTTTGAACAGACCCCGGCAACCCCGCAGAGAACCTCTGCTCAACTGCCACCCGGAGAACCATGGCAGAAGTAACAGGGATCGCCAGCGCTCTCACGCTGTTCTGGCGGCCTCTGGCAGCCGCAGTTTTCGGTGGCGCTGCCTGTGGAGTCGTCGGGGTCTGGATAGTCCTGATGAACATCCCCTTTCTCGGAGTAACGATGTCACATGCCGCCTTTGCCGGAGCGGTCGCGGGTCTGCTACTCGGCATCAATCCCCTGATCAGTTCTTTCATATTCTGCGTAACTGCCTCACTGCTGATAGGACCGGTCACAGAAAGCGCAGATTTGGAGCCGGGCGTCTCGCTCGGCATCATATTCTCGGTAATGCTCGGTCTGGCATTCCTGGGTATAGGTTTGCTGAAAGGGCCACGCACCGAAGCGCTCCGACTGATCTGGGGAAACATTCTGCTGGTCACCCGCACCCAGGTTCTCGTGCTTGTCCTGACGTTGACGGTCATCCTGTCCTTTCTCGCGCTTTTCTGGAAGGAAACCAAGGCAGTTCTCTTCAACCGCGAGATTGCCCGGGCAGTCGGAATCCCTGAACGACCTGTCTTCCTTGCTCTACTGCTGTTTGCCGGTGCGGCGATCGCAGCCAACCTCGACACTATCGGCGGACTGCTGATATTCAGCCTGATTGTCAATCCGCCGTCTGCTGCTTATCAGCTGACGTGGCGGTTGTCGACCATGTATCTGCTATCGACGGTGTTTGCTATCGGCTCCTGTCTGGTAGGCTTGGGGATATCCTGGCTGTTCGACGTTCCCGCCGGTGCGGTCATCATAATTATCTCCAGTCTGATCTTTGCAGTGAGCCTGCTGCTGTCACCAAAACGGCGACGACTGCCGGTTGAGGATTTAGAACCCCGGGCACTCTCGGACAACCAGCGGATCGATTGACTTGCTTCCATACGCCTTTTCAAAGTTTGCCCTGAACTCAGCCGCCAGCCTGCTTGCCCGCTCATCGTAGGCGCGGCCATCTACCCAGGTTCCTTTTGGATTCAACATTGCTGAATCAGTTACACCGGGACAGGCACGCGGCACCTGCAGATGGAACGTAGTATCCTCGTCATACTCGACATTGTCCAGGCTGCCATTAATGGCAGCCTGCACGATCTCGCGCGTAAGGTTGATATCTATCCGTCTACCGACACCGAAGGGCCCGCCAGTCCAGCCGGTGTTGATCAGATAAACCCGTGCTCTGTGCCGGTTGAGTTTCTCTCCGAGAAGTCGCGCATAGACGTCAGGATTGCGCGGCATGAACGGCGCGCCGAAGAAGCGTGAGAATGTACTCCGTGGCTCGACAACGCCGGTTTCGGTTCCCGCCAATTTCGAGGTATAACCCATGAGAAACCAGAGCATCGCCCGTTCACCGGAGAGCCTGGCGACAGGCGGCAGTACGCCGTTGGCATCGGCAGTCAGAAACAGTATTGTCCGGGGATGTCCACCTGTTGACGGAATCTTGACATTACCAAGGAACGACAGCGGATATGAACCTCGCGAGTTGGGAGTGAACCGGTCATCATCAAGGTCAAAGCTCCCGTCCGGATACACCATTGCGTTCTCGACGATCGCTCCGTGCTCCAAGTAGGGTGCCTCGTGGAAGCAGGCCTGATAGATCTCCGGTTCCTTGATCGGACTCAGGTTAATAAGCTTGGCATAACAGCCATTCTCCAGATTCGCAACGCCCGAATCAGACCAGCCATGTTCGTCATCGCCGATGAGACGACGCCTCGGGTCGGCAGAAAGAGTTGTCTTGCCGGTACCAGAAAGGCCAAGCATCAGTGCCACGTCACCGTCGGGCCCCTCATTGGCAGAACAGTGAAGCGGCAGTATCCCCTGTTCCGGCAGCAGATAGTTCATCACCGTAAACATCAGCTTCTTGACGCTGCCACAGTAGGCTGAGCCGTATACCAGACCCAGCCGCCGATCAAAATCCATCCCGATGAACATCGTCGATGTCCGGCCGGTCTTGGGCAGTTTGCGCAATCTGCCCTCGTAGCGAAGAGGATCAAGCTTATCAAAAGGCAATACAATCAGTGTGAACGGCCAGCGCGCAAAACAAGACCTTTCAATATCAGGCGGGACAGGTCTGAACATGGTATCGGCAAAAAGTCCGTGCAGCGCCCGGTCGGTGACTACCCGCACCGGCAGAGCATAAGCCGAGTCGGCTCCAAGAACTCGATCGAGAACATACACTCGTGACTTCGATTGCAGAGCAGTCAGCGCATCTCCAAGCACCATCTCAAAGGTATCGGGGCTGACCGGGATGTTGTTCGGTGAGTCCCAGTCAATGTTCTGCTCCGACTCCGGTCTACGGACTATCACCGTATCGAGCGGCGAACGACCGGTTGATTCCGGCGGTGTCCAGGTGGCAAGACAGCCGCAGCGTGCAACAATTGCCTCCCGTCGAGCTACCGCATCACGGATAAGGGCACGACGCTCAGGATTCAACCTGAGGCGTCTGCCGCAGCTCGCGGCGATAAACGCCGTCACGCGTTCGTAATCAGTCTGTCCCTGCGAAACCAAGGCGCCGGTCACTGCTCTCCGCCGCCTGATTGTACCTTCGGTACAGTGCGTCTTTTCCGCTGCTCGCTGCGGCGCTGCTGGGACTGTTCATCGCGGATCGCTGCCTGCGCTGCTGCCAGCCGTGCCACCGGTACCCGGAATGGAGAGCAGCTGACATAGTCAAGCCCTGTCTGATGGCAGAACTCTACTGAAGCCGGGTCGCCACCATGCTCTCCGCATATACCGATCTTGAGTCCAGGCTTCTTGCGCCTTGCCAGCTTCACCGTCATACGGATGAGCTGCCCCACCCCATCGATATCAAGCGTCTCAAACGGGTTGCGTTCCACAATACCGGTACTCTGGTACAGGTGCAGAAACTTGCCCGCATCGTCGCGCGAGAAGCCAAAGGTCATCTGGGTAAGATCGTTAGTCCCGAACGAGAAGAAGTCAGCAAACTCAGCCACCTCATCAGCGACAAGTGCTGCCCGCGGCACCTCTATCATCGTCCCCACCAGGTAACTCACCTTCGCACCTGTACGTTCAAATACCTGCGAGGCAGTGCGCACGACCACCTCACGCTGATGACGCAGTTCCTGAGGAGTGCTTACAAGCGGTATCATCACCTCGGGCATCACCTTTATGCCCTCGGTCTTTGCCTGACACGCTGCTTCAAAGATGGCGCGCGCCTGCATCTCGGTGATCTCCGGATGGGCGATACCCAGCCGGCAACCCCTGAACCCGAGCATCGGGTTCTCCTCCTTGAGACGGGTGATCGTCTGCTGAACCCGCTGAACTGTTATACCCAGACGCTCGGCAAGCGCCTCCAGACCGGACTGGTCCTTGGGCAGAAACTCATGCAAAGGTGGATCGAGAGTCCGGATGGTGACCGGAAACCCGTCCATCGCCCGGAATATTCCCAGAAAGTCCGCACGCTGCATCGGCAGGAGCTTCGCCAGAGCCCGACGCCGGCCAGACTCATCCTCGGCCAGAATCATCTCCTGCATCGTGCCGATACGATCAGGGCCGAAGAACATGTGTTCAGTCCGACACAGGCCGATACCGACAGCACCGAAGGAACGCGCCAGCTGCGCATCGGCCGGGGTATCGGCATTGGCGCGGACGCCGAGGCGTCGGAACTTGTCAGCCCAGCCCAGTACTGTCTTCAGCTCACCGGTAAGCTCAGCGTCCACCATCTTCACCTTGCCGACTATCACCTCACCGGTCGTCCCGTTGATGGTAATCACATCACCTTCTGTCAGTGTCCTTTCGCCAAGAGTGATGCGCTTTGCCGCCGCATCAATATGCAGCGCAGCACACCCGACAACGCACGGTTTTCCCATGCCGCGCGCCACGACAGCCGCATGCGATGTCATCCCGCCAGTAGCGGTGAGAAAACCTTCGGCACTTGCCATGCCCGCAACATCGTCGGCTGATGTCTGCTGCCGCACCAGAATCACGTGTCTGCCAGAACTTGCAAGTTCCACTGCCCGACTCGAGCTGAGTACAATCTCACCCATTGCCGCACCGGGTGATGCGGCAATGCCCTTCGCTGCGGGTTCGTACTTCTCCTCTGGATCAATCGACTTGTGCAGCAGCACGCCCACCGCCTCTGGGCTCACCCGCATGACTGCCTCAGCCGGTGCTATCATCTCCTCGCGTACCATATCGCAGGCAATCCGTACCGCTGCCCTGGGTGTCCTCTTGGCTGTCCGGCACTGCAGAATCCAGAGTCGACCGTTCTCAACCGTGAACTCCACGTCCTGCACATCACGGTAGTGGTTCTCCAATTTCCGGAACAGCGTCACCAGCTGGGCATAGACCTCCGGCTGCTCATGCTCGAGCCATTCCAGCGGCTTGGGCGTCCTGATGCCTGCAACTATGTCCTCTCCCTGGGCGTTGTT
>JBDRUL010000017.1:0-3145 GCA_039801305.1 Caldifarciminota bacterium
TATTGCGGCCTATCTGGGGTATGGCTACTCGCTCTTCAACCAGAAGGAGTATCTTAAGGCACTCGATGTCTTCGAGGCTCTAACCAACACCTTCCCCGACGACTCACTTGCTGCCGTACCCGGATACTTCTATGCCGGCTACTGCTATTACCAGCTCCAGTATTTCGCCCAAGCCATAGAGGCATGGAAGACACTGATGAACCGTTTCCCGGAAAGTGGAAATAAGACAGCAGAAGCGGCGTTCCGCACCGGCGACACTTACTTCAAAGCTCTCGAGTACGACAAGGCAGTTGCCGCCTTCACTTTTGTCATCGAACGCTACCCGTTCAGTGCGTTTGCCCCCCCAGCTCAGGCACTTATCGCCCAAAGTTTCTATAACCGCCGGCAATACACCGATGCGATCCGTGAGTACCAGAAATTCCTTGACCTTTATCCTTCCGACCCACAGGTCCCCGGTGTACGTCGAAGTCTCGAGATGAGTTATTACCTCGCGGGTCAAGACGACTCATCGCTGATGGAAGATTTCCTACGGCGCTTTCCACACTCCGAAATGGCTGCCGAAGGCCAGTACCAGAAAGGACGAGCACTTTACGAAGCGAGTAACTACCAGCAGGCCATAATCGAGCTGCAGAAGACCGTGGTAAACTTCCCTGGATCGACGGTAGCGGCAGACGCTCAGCTGCTGACCGGTGAAGCTTATGCTCAGCTTCGACGTTGGCCAGAAGCAGCGCAGGCTTTTCAGAAATACCTTGATTACTTCCCGGCTCACGAACAGCGGGCTGGTGCCTATTTCAATCTCGGAACTGCCCGGTTCAACGCCGGCGAATACAAGGCGGCTCTGGCTGCGTTTCGAACGGTTGTCGACTCATTCCCTCAGTCTGATTATGCCGCCAGTGCGCGCACCAACATAGAGATATGTCAACGTCGCCTCGGTGCCGGCCAATCCGGGTCTTCATCCGAACAACCGACCGTTCCGCAGCCGGATTCGATGACAATTCCACAATCAAGAACCCAAGGAGAAAGACAGCCATGACAATAATGGGTAAGCCCGTGTTTGATGTCGTCTTCCATAGCCCAGTAATGCTGCTGCTTCTGGCAGCGTCGATCACTGCCCTTGCCCTCGTGTTGGAACGGTTCTACTATTTCTTGCGTAATCGCTTCGACCCATATCGCGGTTTCCTTGATTTCCGTCGTCAACTCAATAGCGTCGGGCCGGCCCAAACCATATCTTGGGCCCGTTCCCTTAGGAACCCGCTCGGCCGGCTGTTCACTCTTGCGTTGGAGAATGC
Organism: Caldifarciminota bacterium; assembly: GCA_039801305.1. GTDB lineage: Bacteria > Hydrothermota > Tepidihabitantia > Tepidihabitantales > Tepidihabitantaceae > JBDRUL01. Next base: position 1,290 of record JBDRUL010000017.1, read on the forward strand.
GACACTAAGCAATGAGGAACTATCCGACCTTCTCTACAGTCTCATCCTGGACGAACGTGTGAGGTACGAACGACGCTTGGGCGGCATGGGTACCTTGGCTAATGCCGCCACTCTTCTGGGCCTGCTCGGAACAGTTACCGGCCTTATCGCCGCCTTCAACAACATCCGCGTATCAGGCCAGGCAGGTCCCGATGTCGTGGCGGGTGGCATAGCCGAAGCTCTATTGACGACAGCCTTTGGTTTATTCATTGGTATACCCACGCTCTTCTTCTATAACTACTTCTCAAAGAAGGCAGCCGACATCGCAACCGCTATGGAGAGCACTTCAGACCGTTTGGTAGTGCTGTTAGCACGCTCCCGTGCTCAGCTCGAGGGATTCAGCCCAACACCTGAACCAACGACTGCTCCTAACCCGAAACCGGCTCCAGTCGAAGATAGCAACTGGAAGTTCTGATGCGAGGACGTCGGCGCGAAACGCGTACCAACGAAGGATTGATATTGAATTCACTTGTTGACATTGCCCTCTCTCTGGTAATCGGTTTTATGGTGTCTATGCCCTTCTTCTTTGAGAACGGAATTTTCGTATCGGCCCCAAGCACAGCCCGCGCTGCCGCGGATCAGGCAGGTTCTACTGTAACCGCGAATATTTACATTACAAACGATGGCCGGGTGATGCTTAATGAAAGCCAGATTGATGAACATGACCTGCTTGAGCTTATTCCGCGGCTGCTAAATCGTACGATAGACCGACGAGTTTACATCTCCAATGATGATTCAGTTGCCTATTCGGCTGTGATCCGTATCATGGACTTGGTAAAACGAGCCGACTCGACCGCCAGTCTGGCCTGGCTGCGGACAAGGAGGCGACAACAATGAAGTCAGCTCCTAATGTGGATATTCTGCCGATGGCATGTATCGGTCTAATCCTCGTGCTCATAATGATGCGAATCGCCCCTATGACCATCACGCACACCCGCCGGGAGGTATCAGTCCCCGTCGCACAGACAGCTCAGCGGGAAGTACAAAACGATATCAGCATTGCCCTGACACGAACCGACAGCCTCTTTTTCAACGACCAGCCGGTTGAGAATCTCGACCAAGTCAGTAATCTTGTCGCCGAAGCCGTCACTCGTGATCCCTACGTACTTGTCGTGATTAGAGCAGACAAAGATTGCCTTGGTTCACGGGTACTTGAGATTTTGGCAGCAGCCAAGCATGCTGGTGCTCAGCGTATTGTCTGTGCCACCAAGCGCCCCAAGCAGCGAGGCTAGCCGTGTACACCGAGCCGCGTTCACCCGCTATCTGGCTGTCGATATTGCTCTCCGCGGTACTGCATGTCTCAGCTTTGTTTTTGAGTGGCCGTGGTCAGGCAAGCTTCTCAGCTGGAAGCGACGATATGTTCGAAGTCAACGTTCTTGAGCGCTATGACATAACTCAACGCCCTCAGGTTGCCAAGGTTGTTCCCCGACCTGAACCCGGTGGCGGTGGTGGTAATGAAATGACCGAATCTCCAGTCGCCGGGTACGCCCCTCAACACGAAGAGAACATACCGACTATCGATCTTAGTGCCGCTCTCGACCGAGGCCCCACCCAAGCCAAGATTGACCTTAACCGCTACGAACTTGATCGCTCAGGCTCAAACCTAGATGTAGTATACCTCGGCGGACGTGGTTCATCACAATCAACCGAGGAGATACTATCACGACCAGCAATAGACTTATCGCAGGGCAGCGGTAGCGGACCTCGATCGGCAGGGCGCCCCGCCAGGGGTGGTCGACGGCCTCGGCCGACGTCGGCTCGGCGTGCGGCTCGGGCGTCGTTCGCCAGAGGAGCTCCTCGGCAACAACCAGGCGACC
>JBDRUL010000017.1:3155-11070 GCA_039801305.1 Caldifarciminota bacterium
AGGGCAGCGGTAGCGGACCTGCGCGAGCTAGTCGCGGAATACCAGGCATCCCTCAGCCACAGGCTCAAATAACGATCGAACACCGTCCATTGGCCAAGCCACCAACTCAATCTCTGCCGCAGGTAGCTCCTGAGCCTGTGCCTACTATCACTTCGCCAACAGTTACCGGGACCAGTTTCCAGATTGCCGGTCCAATCTCTCAACGTGAGATTCTCAAGAAAGTTAAGCCTCGCTACCCTCGGTGGGCGCTCCAGCAGCGAATATCTGGAACGGTACGAGTTAGAATCTGGGTTCTGCCCGGTGGAAAAGTCAAGGGTACGCCACAAGTAACCTGCAGCTCGGGTTATCCTGACCTCGACCAAGTAGTAATCGAAGCCCTCAAGCTCTGGGAATTTGCCCCTCTCGGTCCGGATGTGAGGGCAGAAGAACAATGGGGTGACGTGACTTTCGTATTCCAGCTTTCCTAGTATGACTGCTTTGCTCATCGCTGTCCTGCTCAGCCAACCAGCACCAAATCCGCCCAGAACCTCGGACGCCGCGGACACGACGCAACGCTCTGACGCCCACACCTTGGGAGAAGAGCTAGTCACAGGCGAAGCCGAGGTGAAAGTCGAGGATCAGAAACCATACCTACCCCCTCAAATTGATCCGTTCTCGCCGGTCAACGACCTGTTACTACCAGGGAGCTATGTTTTCGACGAAGCTCTCGCCCGCTCAGTTGACTCTCTGACTATACCATCCCATTTTCTTCGCTCATCAACCCTGCGCGTACCGGTGGAACGTGATTTCATTTACGGAGATATTGTCGTGTTTCTGCCCGCTTTCGAAAAGAGAGTTGCCACTTGGGAGCTCATTATCTCTAACTCGCTCGGGGAAACCGTACGCCGAGTCAACCGCAGAGGACAGCCACCAGCGGTAATAACGTGGGATGGACGGACCGAGAATGGAGAACTTGTACCTGTTGGTGATGTCTACACCTTCACATTCAACGCTTACGACGCACAGGGTAACCAGACCAGGATCCCTGGCGACCCGCAGCGCATCGGCGCTGTGGTAACGCAGCAGGGTGACGCATGGGTTGTTGCGATAGCTGCTGATCTGATTTTCAACGAAGGCACTGCCCTCTTCAGCGAACAAGCTCCAGCAAGAATTGACGAAGCAGCAAATATCGTTAGGGAACGCTATCGCCGCGAAGTCGTCGTCTATATCTACAGTGAACAGGAACGACTATCAGCCGATCGTTGCCGAGCTATTCAGACAGAACTCAGCCGAAGGTTGACTATGCCTCAGGAAGCACTCAAGGTCGCTCCACGCTTCATACACGGTCTTTCTCCAAAACACTCCCGTATCGAAATCCATATCCTGTAGTCCAACCAAGCGGCAGTCACACCTGCGACGAAACATCAACCTCCCTGTAAACAGTCACACAGAAAACTAACCAGAGGCGGAAATACCCCATCCGTTTTGTCTTTCTAGCCTGTCCCAACAAGACTGTCGTTGACACCAACCGGCCAGGGCTGTAGCCTTAGTTAAGTGTCATCTGCTGTCCAAGCCAAGGAAAAAGGGAATGAAGCGCAGGTAGTTGGTGCTTACCCTACTGTGCGAAGAGCTGGTCCGTTGTATCCTGCAATCATCGTAGGAACAGGTTTCGACGTCCCCTCCCGAATACTGACTAACGCTGACCTTGAACGAATGGTAGACACCACGAACGAATGGATAGTTGAGCGCACCGGAATGAAGGAGAGGCGGATTGCGGCTGAAGAGGAAGCCGCCTCAGACTTTGCGGTCAGAGCGGCACAGCGAGCCTTGGCAGATGCACGTGTCGCAGCAACCGATGTTGAACTGATCATTGTAGCAACAGTAACCGGTGATATGTTGTTCCCCTCTACTGCCTGTATTCTGCAGGACAAACTTGGCTGCAATCGTGCCGCTGCAATGGACGTTAGTGCTGGTTGCAGCGGCTTCATTTACGCTCTTTCGACAGCACAACAGTTCATAGCCACCGGGACGTACGAAACCGTACTTGTCGTCGGAGTCGAGGTCCTATCCAAGATTACCGACTGGACAGACCGTTCGACATGCGTCTTACTCGCCGACGGTGCCGGAGCTGCTGTTCTGCGTCGCGGCAGTGACCCTGAACGCGGTATACTTACATCCTATCTGGCCGCTGACGGTTCCCGGAGTTATGACCTTTATATGCCAGCTGGCGGGTCGAGGATTCCAGCTTCCCAGTCTTCGGTAAGCAAAGGACTCCACTATCTTCGTATGAACGGCAACGCAATCTTCAAAGTTGCGGTGCGCAGCATGGCTGAAGCAGTACGTCGTCTGCTGGCGGCAGCAAGTATCAAAATTGAAGATCTGAAACTCCTCATACCTCATCAGGCCAACCTCCGTATCATTGAAGCGGTAGCCAGGTCACTCTGCTTCCCGATTGACCGTGTCTTTATCAACATCGAGAAGTACGCAAATACATCGTCGGCTACAACAATCATTGCGCTTGACGAAGCCCGTCGTGTCGGACGGATCCAAGCTGGCGACACCATAGCACTCGTAGCCTTCGGTGCCGGCCTGACTTGGGGGGGGGTTCTAATTCGCTGGTGAAGTATGAGCGGTTACGCTATATTGCCGTTATCTCGAGCCAGACGCACCATCTGTCGGATCTGAGCAAATTCGACACCACTGTTGTGCAGCTCTTGAACGAGCAACGACCTCATCCCGTATTCAGCCTCCCAGTGCTTCATCGGCTTAACCCGACATGCCAGTCGGATGCGCAGGCCTTGCTCACTAATGCCGACGACACTCTGCACCGACGGTTCTTCTAGTGCCAGTTCCCGATTCTCAGAATACCAGCGCCTTGCTGCTGTGGTGGCTGCGGTTAAAGCCAAGGGAAGATCTTCGCTCCGCACTACATCGACGGCAACAAGCGCCCTTGAAAAAGCTCGATTTTGATTACCAAATCTGGTCAGTTCGCCATTAGGAATCATGTACAATGCCCCGTCATACGCACGAACCTGTGTCACCCGCAGCCCGATCTGTTCAACGCTTCCTGATATGTCACCAATCGTAATCCAGTCGCCAACACCAATAAGGTCTTCAAAAAGCAAAAAAAAGCCTGAAATAAAATCGCGAACCAGTGTCTGAGCACCAAATCCGACCGCCAGACCAACAATGCCAGCCCCGGCTAGGATTGCGGTGTAGTCAATTCCCAAAGCCCTGAGAGTCATCACCAAAGCAACGAAGAAAACCAGATAGCCGACAACGCTTTGAACAAGAGCTACGAGAGTTCGGGTGCGACGCTCATGTATCAGTCGACCTCGACTGTACAGAATACGTCGAATAATACGTCTCATCAGCTGGTTGACAAACCAAGCTAACAGAACAATAACCACAACATTGACCAGCACTCGGGCATAATGAGCGAGCTTCTCTGGCTTCAGATACTGCTGTCGAATTCCTTCACAAAAAGCTTTCCAGAACACTGAAGTCACCTCCGTTCACCAACCACAGATATTCTTCCAGGAGAAACGTCTGTAACACTGCCTACAACAACCGCGATACCACCCTCCGCTTCAACGTCCCGCCTGAATCCTTCTGATGCGTGCTCCGGAAGAGAAACAAGGAGCCCCCCGGACGTCTCTGACTCCCACATCAACTTGCGCAATGGAATCGGTACTTCTTCATCAAAGCTGACACTACTCGCAAAGGAGTTTTCGTTCATAACCATCCCTGGGTCTTCCACCCCTGCAGCACAAAGCTCAAGAACCCCGGGAATGACGGGTAAACAAAGTGCATCCAAGACAAGCCCAACACGGCTCGCTTCAGCAAGTTCCTGGGCATGACCAAGTAGGCCATAGCCGGTAATATCAGTTGCCGCATTCGCTCCCCATCTGACCATTGCTTCGGCAGCAGCCCGATTGAGCTGAGTCATTGACGCTACTGCGGCTCTGTAGAAGTTGGGATCAATGCTATCGGACGTCATCATAGTTTGAGCAAAAATCCCGGTTCCAAGTGGCTTGGTTAGCAGAAGAACATCACCAGGCTTGGCACCGGCGTTGGTAACGATTCGTTCCGGGTCCACCCGTCCGGTGACCGAAAGCCCGTACTTTATCTCCTTTTCGTTGAAAGTATGCCCACCACAGATCACCGCCCCAGCTGTAACTACTGCATCCTGCCCTCCGCGTAGTATCTCAGCTAGTAACTGCTTGTCCAAAGGCGCAGGGAAACCGACAATGTTCAAAGCAGTAAGGGGTGTACCACCCATCGCATAGATATCAGAAAGCGAGTTCGTGGCAGCGATGCGCCCAAAGGTGTAGGGATCCTCCACCATCGGCGTTAATAGGTCAACAGTCTGCACAAGGGCAAGTCTTTCGTCGACGAGGAAAACACCGGCGTCGTCAGCCGTATTCACCCCCACAAGCAGGCGTGGGTCATCGAGTGGTTTTAGACCTGCCAGAGCCTGCGCCAACTGCGCTTTTGAAAGCTTCGAAGCTCAACCGGCGCAGCTGACTGTTGCTAGTATACCGCGCTTGGCCATATTCTCCTTTCAACGGTTGACACGCAACACGCGCACTTCACCACGTCGCTGGGTAAAACCAATCGAATCAAGATAGTTCAGCAGGGGTATCACATATTTGCGTGTAGTCCCAAGTTCTTGTCTAATCTCTGAAGCTGTCAATTCCTTCTTAGTGGAAAACATCTCCCTCAAACTCTGCTGCACGTGCGCGATGGTATCTCTGTGCAGCACCACACCGTCACCGCAGTCCACCAGTCGACCTGACTCGAGCAGTGCAACTCTGACCCGTTCGGCCAAGCGTTTATCTGCACCACTTAGAGCCTCCGTCAGAGATGAAGGCGTCAATCCGGCGGCGGCAAACATTGCGTCCACCCGGTCAAATTCTGCCTTCTCTTCCGGTGTCAATTTGACCTGGTGGCTGGTCAACCTTACCCGATCGCCGTCCACCGCCACACTGCCGGCAGCAACCTCTCTCAACAGAGCAGCCTCAAACACACACGCCGACATGCATGGTCCCATCTTTCCCCGCAGTTCCGAACGCTTCACACCAATCCGAACAGGATTATCCCTGTGAAACTTCGCCAGCGCATCGACAACTAACCGTCTTGCTTCCGCCAGCTTCGCAGAATGAACCAAATAGTCTCGGCCTTCAAACTTGAGACGCTCCAACTTACCCGCAGTCAGCAGCTGGTCACAGCTCTTCTCAATCTCATCAGCGCTTAATGCCAAATCCTTTGCCAGCTGCACAGCAGTCCTCGCTTCAAAACCACTCCTGAGCACGTACTGCTCGACCACACTAACCACACCTCCGTTTAGAAGCGCCCGCAGCCTGCGAAGCAGGGCATCATCGAACCGCCGCTCTCTCGCAGGATTTGTCTCAAGTATGCTCCCCCCCCCTAGTGTCTGCGGAGGGGAATAAGACCTTATTACAAAGCGATCACCCCAGTCACAAACGATTGGTGACTCCAGTCGCAGCTGCGCGAAACCGGATTCACCAGGTTCTAGTTGTCTCGCGTCCAGAAGTACAACCCGGCACATCACCTCTGCTGTCCCCGTATGCAAATGTACTCGCGTCATATTGCTGAGTGGCCTGGAGGCGTTCGATAGAAGCAACAACGACGCGTTGACAAGTGTTGTTGGACGGTAGTAACCGGGTGTCGCCAGAACATTGCCTCTTTCGAGGAACGTCCGCTCGATCCCTTGAAGATTTAGCGCCGCGCGTTCGCCCAAGCGAGCCGTATCAACCGGTTGATTATGCTGCTGAATACCCCGCACCCTGACTTCAATACTCTGAGGCAGTAACTCAAGCCGATCACCGACCCGGCACTGGCCTGAAAGGACAGTACCTGCGACCACTGTACCAAACCCCTTCATCGTAAAACACCTGTCAATCGGCATGCGAAAAATCCCCCGGTCAGGTTTCGGCTCTAACTCACTTACAGACGAACGAATCACTTCCCGGAGTTTCTCTATGCCCTGACCGGTGACTGCAGATACGATAACAATAGGAGCGGTCTCAAAAAAAGAGTCCCTGACCAGTTCAAGAACATCCTCTCTTACAAGATTAATCATCTCTTCGTCCACCAGATCGGCTTTATTGATCACAATGATACCCCGGCGGATTCCTAGAAGCTGACATATTTCAAAATGCTCGCGCGTCTGCGGCATAACGCCGTCATCAGCAGCAACCACCAACATCACGATATCGATAGTGCTCGCCCCAGCAAGCATGTGCCGAATAAACCGCTCGTGACCAGGGACGTCTATAATCGTTATGTCCTTGCCCATGAAAGCAAACCCCAGATCAGTTGTCATCCCTCGTTCTTTCTCCTCTTTGAGACGGTCGGGGTCGGTACCTGTCAACGCCCTGACCAGGGCACTCTTGCCATGGTCAATATGCCCGGCCGTACCAATGACAACGTGCACCTAGAACCCCTTCCGCTCGCTGCATGCCGGCAGCCTCAACTCTGCTCGGTATTTGGCGACCGTCCGGCGCGAGATCGTAATTCCCTCTTCTTTGAGCTTCGCCGTCAGATCATCATCGCTATAGGGATTCGCTTTGTCCTCAGATTCAATCAATGAAACGATCTTCTCCTTGATGCTGACACGTGATCTATTTCCTGCACCAGCCTTAAAGAAGTGTTTCATAGGGAAGATGCCAAAAGGCGTCTCTAGGTACTTGTTAGCAATTGCCCGCGAAACGGTAGATGCGTGTACACCAAGCACACCGGCCACCTGCCTGAGAGTTACAGGACGAAGATGTTCAGGGCCCTTGACAAAGAACTCCCGTTGTTCTCTAACGATCAGATCAACTATGTTCTTTACAGTCCGGCGGCGGGATTCAATCGCGCGGAGAAACATCCTCGCCGCCTCGTACTTTTTCCGAACAAACTCGAGATGATCCTTTGGCACACCTGTAGGATACCTGAGCATATCAACATAGCGCGCTGAAAGCCGGAGCCGCGGGATACGGTCATCGGTCGGAACTGCCACCAGTTGATCCCCATCCCACTCGACCGAAAAGTCCGGTACAACGTAAAGCGGCTCTGTGCCACCAAAACGCCGGCCGGGGCGCACTTCAAGTCGAGAAATCCGATCTAATGCTTCACGTACGTCGTCATCGTTCACCTTACAGAGCCGGGCAATTCTGTGAGTTTGTCTGCGCTTCAAAAGCTCCCAGTGTTCCCGGAGCAGTCGGCACTCCAAGCTGTCTGGACCATAGCCAGCCAGCTCAAGTTGAACCAGAAGACACTCCCGGGTATCTGCACAACCGATACCGCCTGGCGGTATGCGCTGTAGCTGGTGGATTATTGTTTTGACCCGACCTACGTCGACATCAAGTCTAGCTGCCAATTCTTCAGGAGAAACTCTGATGAACCCATCCTCGTCGACTACTTCTAGGATACTTTCAGCCAGTACGCCATCCTCTTCGCTCAATCGACTCCGCAGTAATGGCAGGATCGTATCACACAACCCCGGGGGTTGTCCGGGAGCGAATTCCGTGGAGCCATCGTCATCAGTCTGTACCCCGGCAGGAGACGAAAAAAAGTCTTCCGGCATTAGTTCACTAATGGTGTACTCGTCGCTGGCAGACATCTCCCCAAAATCTTCAGAATCAGACTGACTTGACTCAGTATCTTGCCTTGCTGACTCGGGCGGCTCCGCAATCGTTGTGCCACCAAGATCCCGCCGCACCGCTTCAAGATCAACAGCCGCTGCAGAATCGGTTTCTATTTCATTGCTCTGATCAGATTGCTCTTCACCGCGCTCATTACCATCAGAAGCAGTATCGGCCTCCTCGAGCAGCGGGTTTCTCTCAAGCTCTTCGCGTACGACCTGTTCTAGTTCTAGCGTTGATAGCTGCAGGATCCTGAGGTTCTGAATAATCTGAGGAGAAAGGAC
>JBDRUL010000018.1:0-10896 GCA_039801305.1 Caldifarciminota bacterium
GCTCGTCCTCCGGTACCGGCACGTTGCGCGTCGTGGCCCCCTCATGGAGGGATTCGGCCGCATAGATCATCTTGAGCGCCTTGTCCCCGAGCAAACGCGGCGAGAACAACTCTCCCCGGTGACGGCGCATATCGACAACAAAGACGTTAGGTCGCGTCTCCCGCTGTCCTAGTGTTTCGAGCATCTGGTACACCCCAGCGCGCAACTGACTCCATGTCTCAAGCGACGGTGTTCTGTCAAAAATCAGCAAGGGACATCCAGCTCGGTTCGCCCTCCACACCGCCACGTCGCGGCTGTGAAACCTCGGCTGACGTTCTTCCTTATACCCCGGGTTATGCTCATCCACCATGATTATTCCCGCTAAGTCAGCAGCAGGAGCTAAGACTGCTGAACGTACCCCGACAACAAGCCGACACCGCGACCATCGAATTTCAGTCCAAGCCTGCCGCAACTTGGCAAGCCTCAGGCGGGAGTGGTACTCAACAAGGAGAGCAGAAAAACGCTCTCTCAACAGTGACAGCCATCGAGCAAGCTCTTCCTGCGGAAGAAGAAGGAGTACCGACCCCCGAGTGATGCTGGCTGAAATCTGGTTCACAACACTCTCGTAGCGACGCCGCATCCGATCCAAAACCCAGACACCTTGAGGCAAGAACTTATCCGGTACCGGTAATTGCGGACGGACGACAGAATCCATATGCTCTACTCCACGGGGCAAGAGTCGTCCCAGCGCCACTCCCAGGCGGGAACAATAGTCCTTGGCCAGCCAACGTACCAAATCCAGCAACTCGTCGGTTAGTAGTGCCTTCGTAACAAGTCGGCTGACTGGTAACGTTCTCCTCACCGGACTGCTTTCTCTCAGGCCGAAGACAATTCCGACCGCCGGCCGACCCCGCAGCATTACCAGAACACTGTCACCTGGCTGAATTCTTTCGGTCTCCAGAGCCCCGAGAGTGTAAGTTAGTTCATCTTGAGGCGCATGCGGGATGACAACATCACAGTACAGTTGTGTGCTACTCAACTTATGACCTAGTACTTGAGCTTCAACCGCCAAAGTACTGAGTAACTGCCGTCAGCAGAACGTTCGGCAAGGAGTTCATTACGCTGGTCGATATAGTACTCGAGACTGAACGCAGGTTGCATCTCACTAGCAATGCTTTGGGTATAGGACAGGTACAGATTTCTACCAACGTACTTACCCACCGTCACTCTTGCCCCCCCACCAGTGACAAGCCCACTTTCAAGCTCAAGATAATCAAGCGCCACGAAATCCCTCAGCCTTTTTGTCACTTGGGTCTGAAAGTAGTTAAGCAGACGTTCTGACAGCATACGCGTAACCGCCTCTTTTTGCCCCATGGCACCCAGCTCATCTGTCGGAACACTCAAACTCAGGTAGCTTGCTATCTGAGTTTCATCCCAAACCGGCGGGTAAGACTCAAGTCTGAAGGAAGGCTGCTCCAGCGTTCCGCTAAGAGCAAGAATGATGCGCTCGGGATAGGAGTTCATCTGCTGGTACCGGCTGCGTCTCACTGGCAGCTCTGCTACGATGTGGATATCCGGATCAAACCTGCTGATATTGTCAAAGACAATTTCGCCCTGTGTTATCCGTAACGTATGATCAAGATAGTAAAGGTTGCCTTGCCGTGACCATAGCCGACCAGCATAGATCTGCTCTTGTACAGTACGCCGCAATTGCAGATCCATACCCAGTTCGATATCCGCCTCTCGGTTTCGCAACCAGACACCACGGTCTGCCACAATCCGCAGGTCATAGACCAATGAACCTGTTTCTGATGCCGACGGCGCAGAGGGCGAAGAACCAAAACTGACGCCAACAACTGCATCGACAATCCGAATATCACCCGTGAATTCGACCGGACGCTCGGTCCCCCACCTGATCGTGATATCAGCACTGCCCAGTGCGAACACGTTTGGGAACGGATTGACCGAAACGTTATCGCACTTGAAAGAGTAGCAGACCGACTCGGCCATGAATCCATGACCGAAGTACGCCGTACCAGCACACAACACCGTCCCGGTACCAGCCTCTCCTGTAAGCTTGTCAAGAACAATCGTGTTGCTGAAAAACGTCAACGCTGCATTCACTCGTTCGACGGTGGTACCAGACGCTGGGACTGATAGCACTGCCTCCACAACTCTCGCTCTTCCGCTCAGTTCAAGTGCACCACGGGCCCTAACCGCATGCAGTGTACCATATACAAGCCCGCTACGCACATTCACTATGCCCCGAAGAAATGAAAAGACCCATGCGCCGGGGTCTGCAATATCAATCTTCAGATCAAGCCCGGTGATATCTACGTCTTGAACGAGACGCCCGAGGCTGTGTCTTGTGTCAAACGCCGTTGTCAACCAGATATCCCCGGCTATCCGAGTGGTGTCCACCTGATGCACAAACCACAACTTACGTAGACATACATTCCTATCCATGAGGGCGGCATCGAGGCACAACTTCTTTAGTCGCAGATCTGCTGCAGGCAGCTCGAAGTCGACTGCCGCTAGAGACAACATTAGGGTATCATATCCGGACAAACTGAAATCAACCGTACCCCATAGTTCGACTGGAATCTGCAGAAGTTTCTGTAACTTCCGCAGATTAATATGGCTACCATCTACTCTGAAATACGCAGTGCCTCCTCCCGCATAGTTCCATCCTGTAAAACCGATGGAACCATCTGCCACGCCCACCCTCAAGCTATCCACCCTGAGTGTATCCCGATCAAATCTGATTCCGCATCGCCTAGCTGTGCGCGTATCATCCTCACATACTAGCTCTGCCCTCTCTACCCTACAGTGGAAACCATTCCTGCCCAGATCAAGAACCCCTGCAGCCTGCAACCTGACGCCCATGCGCTCAATGCGCATATCAAACTCGGGACCGGCCCAAACAAACTGGGCACTGGCCAATTCAAACTCGCCCAAGTACAGATCCTCAACTCCCAGCGCCAGCCTGCCGGTGAATCCATCGCCCCCCGTCAGATTGATGTCCACTAGAGAGCGTATAGCCACAGCGGATGCCAATCCAAGACTATCACCGAACAACAACCCAGTCAGGAACCATGTGTCGCTGAGAATGCCAGCGTTAAGATATCCGCTCACCCGCCCGGACAGCGTACCGGCATCCCAATACCCTGTGCCGCTGCGTGCGAAATTTCCGAAGAGCCCTAAATCAAAGCGTTCAAACTTGCATTGTACGCTCAAGAGGTCGCGCCGTGCTCTACCGACAAGATGCAGCCTCCCCACGTTCCCGATAACCTTTAGCTGCTGGATCTCACCAACACCATCCTTGTATATCAGGTTTACTGCCAGCGTATCAATCCCAAGACCAGCGACCCTGCTTTTCAGTGAAACCGAAAGAGAATCGGTAGCCCCGCCCTCAATGGGCGCTACCCGCTGGCTTGCAAGACTTCCCAGAACGCCCGAGAATTCAACAGAAGCATCTACCCTGAACTGCGAGAGTCTCGGCTCAAACCGCCACACAGCAAGACGTTCAACCGCCAGCCCCCCAAGAAGCCTGTGGTTTCGCAGGTCAAGACTCAAACTGGCCTTCAGAACACCAAGAGACGTATCCGACCCGACAGCCTGCAACCGCACTAATGAATCCGTAAGCCCAAGACCGCCGCTGAGTCTGGGCATTCGAACTTCGAGTATCTCAAGAGTGTCGACAGTGTAGTCAAAATCTGCATGAGCTGCAGCACTATCAATGCGACACGCTCCTTTGGCGATCAGTCTTCCCGCAGAATACCTGCGACCAAGGCTCTTCCACAGCGGTACGCTCAACCGAGACAACTCGGCTAGACTGATACTGAGACTATCCACATCGAAACCAAATCCGTGCTTTCTTGTATGAAAACGCACTGCTCCCTTTGCATAAGAACCAGGGGTCTGTAGAACGAAATGCGTAGCCGAAACAGAATCGGATGTTACACGAAACTCTCCGGATATGTCCTCGATGACGGTATGCTCGATATGACCGTTACCAGAAGAAAAGTTCAGATGACCGTTCAACCCAAGCAGTGAAATGTTCATCTCATGTGTTTGAGACCTTAGCGCCAAAAACACGTCAAGGGAATCGAGCCGAAGGAGATGATACTGTCCGGAACCTTTCTGTACGCCCAAACATAGCCTGCCATCAACGATCTCAAGCCGTCTGATCTCTAGACTGGGATAGGAACGCGCAGCGGTCTCCTCTCGCTGAGCAACGCGTATCCCCGAGATTCTGGCAGACGGAGCAACTATTCTCACCTCAGAAAGTACCAGCCTGCCACGTAACAACGGCAGCAGTTGCCAGCGTACCGTGATATACGAAGCGACAAACGAATCCGTGTCAGTCGTAATCAGTACGTCATGAAATTTCGGGTTGGTGTAAACATCGCCGCTTGTGCGTCCGATCAGTAGATTGGCACCAGAATTACGGGCAAGAGCTGCAACCACCTGCTTCACCACAAACCAACCTATGACTTCTCTAAGTAGGAACAATGCAACCAACACGGCTGATAACCCCAACACCCACCATATGCCGCGTCTTAGCCTATGCTTCACACACTGCCTGCCGCTGTTTCAGAACGCCTGTAAGATACCGAGATAGAATCGTCCCCTTTCCCCTGCCGCACCTCGTCCGAGCCGTCTACCCCAGTCCACACGCACAGGTCCTATTGGAGTTCTAACTCGTAACCCGAGCCCGCCTGTCCGAACAAGGTAGTCGGTATCCAGCGATATTTTCTCTCCGACGTATCCCAAATCAACAAAAACCACCGTACCCAGCCAGCCGAACGCGTAGGGACTACGCACCTCGGCATTCACATTAATGATGGCCGGGCCATACACCTGTCCGTCGGGAGCCGTATCTGGCCCCACTGCCCGATCAGGATACCCCCGCAAGTTGTTACGTCCACCGAGACTGAACTCCTCATAGTAAGGCACTCGTCTTATGCGGCCGTAGGGAACTACTTTGCCAAGCATTAGTCGAACAGCACCAACAATCCCTACCTGAATCGGATGGAAACCCCTGCCCTCTGCACCCATCCGATAGAAATCACTGCTACCGCCAAGAATACCGCCCGCCGCCTCAGCAGATGCATGAAGATACAGGCCCTGTCTTGTATCCAGAACGTCATCACGCGTGTCAAACGCACCTTCGACCGCCAGGAGGTTGGTCACCCCCCCCGCTGTGTCAGCCATGAAACGCACTCTGTTGACCAAGCCAACCTGTAACTGCGGCAGCAACTGCCGATCCATGCCAGTTTCAATGCCGTATTCGTTCTTCCTGAAAGTATCTAATTTCTCCCAGTAGAAAAACGGGTGAATCTGGAGGTTGTAGCGCGAACTGCCCAAGTACGGAACACGGTATGTTAACTCCAGCCCCAGTCGATAGTTGCCTGCTAGATCTGGTCTGAGTTCAGCCCCGATACGCAGGGTCTGGGCGCGGCTAAACATGTTGTCGTGCGCCCACTCAACCATCAGCATTGCACGGTTGGGCGACGTTTGAAAACCAGCTCCGAAGGCGAAGCCTCTATACGGCTGCTCCTCCACATCAAAACGAATAGACACGCTGTCAATCGTATCATCAGCAATAACAGAACGGTCTTTTCCGTCGCGACGTAGCACATAGAAAAGAACTCGCCGAAAAAGACGTGTTGCATACAATCTGCGCTGTGCCAGCCGCAGCTTTCGCTCTGAATATAGCTCGCCTACACGCAAGTCCAAGATTGGCAACAAAGTAGCCGCCCGCACTGTCTCATTCCCCCGCACGCGCAGCTCGCCGACATAGCAACACGGACCCTCGCTAATATCTAGAATGACATCCGCCAGTGAATCGCTCCTTCTGAAACTACCATCTACGTTAACAAAGGGATATCCCCAATTAGCGTAGAATTCCCGCAGCGCCTCCTCTGCGCCGGCAATCGCTGCTTCAGTAAACACGGCTGCAGAACGGAGAGGGAGCTGTCTAACAAGAATGCTCTTAGGGAAACTGCGGTTACCCCTGATTTCGATACCCCTAATCCGCACACGCTCACCTTCCGTTATCAAGAAAGACACCGACATCCCTTCCGGACGCACAGAAAGTGTTTTTTGCACCTGCACATCAAGAAAACCATGCCCTTGGTAGAATTGACGTAACGCTGTAGCATCACGCGCGAGTATAATCTCGTCTGTCGTTCCCCCCACTCTCGTTGTTATGACTTGAAGCAACTTCCGAGCAGGAAAAGAATTATTTCCTTCAAATCTGATCGCGCGTACCGGGATGCCGTTCTGCCCCCGTGCCGGAATGACACTTACCGATAAACCCAGCATCAAGACAAGAATGCGGCTGACAGACACCGGCAATATTAGATGCACGGCCGAACTAGTGTCAAGCCTAACGTCTGCAGGAAGATGCCCGGTCGCCTGTTGGTGCAATCAACTTGACAGCATCCTGCCGTAACACTATATTGGCAATCCTGATGTGTAGATTAGAACTCGGGCGATTAGCTCAGTCTTGGTTAGAGCGCTTGCTTGACATGCAAGAGGTCACCTGTTCAAGTCAGGTATCGCCCATACAGCCGGCAACAGCCACCCTCAGCGAACGCCACCAGAGCTCTATCCAGCCTTAAACATGAGAGAAGTGCTCCGGCTGCTCACCAGCTTGCAGCAGACGGACACTGACTTAAAGATACTGGCTAACAGACTCGCCGCAGGGCCACAGCGCGTTGCCGAACTCCGGAGGACCGCCGAGGAGCTAAAACTGAATCTTCAAGCAGCTAGAAACGCTATCACCGAACACCACAAGCAGTACAAGCTGGCCGAAGTAGAATTGCGGGGAACCGAGGAGAAGATCAACTCCTACACCGCGCAAATGTACTCCGCAAAAACCAACGAGCAGTACAAGGCATTTCTTAAGGAAATCGAAGCTCAGAGACGTCTGGCTGCTGCCATCGAAGACAGAATGATCACTCTGATGGAGGAACTAGAAATTCTTGAAGCCAAGGCTGCAGCTGCCGAGAAACAGACAGCTGAAGTTAATGCAGACGTTACCCGCAAGCTTGAACTCCTTGAAACTGAACAACGCGAACTTCAGGAGCGCATCTCCTCCCAACAGGCTCGCCGGGCGGAGATTGTGGCTGCACTACCTCCGGAGATACTCCGTAGGTATGAACGGATTAAAGCAAGCAAATCAGGTGTAGCAGTTGCTTCCACGGGAGGCGGGCGCTGCAGCGGCTGTCTCAGTCCTATTCCGCCGCAGCGTTTACTTGAGATCGAAAGCGCCGAGCGTCTTTTTGTGTGTGAAGCGTGCGGCCGGATTCTGGTTCCACCCGATGAGTTTTCCACCGATTCCAAATAGTCCATCTTCGGAACCGGAACCGAAAGCGAATGGCTGCTCCGCTCAGTTAGAAACTCGGGTCCGGAACCGTCCGGATGTTCAGACTATCGTGTATATAGATGGCTCATCGTTAAGCAATCCCGGTCCTGCCGGTGTCGGTATTTGCATCACGAACAGCCACGGGACAATCATCAAAGAATTGAGCCACTGTATTGGATTAGCTACTTGCAACCAAGCAGAATACTCTGCTATGCTTCTAGCGCTAGAAGAACTGATACGTCTGGGCGCGAGTTCGACAGAGATTAGGACAGACTCTCAACTCCTCTTCAGCCAACTTACTGGTCGGTATCGGGTCAGGAACTCCCAACTGCGTGATCTTCACAAGAAGGCTCTTACCTTACTGAGCCACTTACCAGAAGCACGAATAGTGCTCATTCCTCGTGAAGAGAACTCAACAGCTGACCGGCTTGCTCGCGCAGCCTCTTCAGCAGCTGCCAGAATGTTGCGTAATGCCAAGCAGCGGTAAGGTTCCCTCCCCGATAACCTGGGCAATGCCGCTGGGAACGTTGGCGCAATTCATGCTTCCCCGCTGGGCGGCATTAAGAATAGCAACAGTTGCGGGTTGGTTGGCTTTCCGGCTCAATCGTCGACAGCGTTCTCTTGTGGTAACCAACATGCGCCACGTACTTGGGCAGAATGCCAGCGAAGAGGAAGTACAACGGACTGCTCTCGCTGTTTTCAAGAACCTCGCTAGAAACTATGCCGACGTACTTCGCATCCCGGTACTGAGAAAGCGGGTTACAGAATTAGTATCATTTGACAATCGAGCGCTCAATGCCGCCTTAGCAATGAACCGAGGTGTCGTTCTAGTGACTCCCCATCTGGGGAACTGGGACCTCGCAGGCGTATTCCTCTCAGCCATCGGCATCCCTATATCAGCGGTAGTAGAGGCGATTCCTAGAGGCTGGACGAGGACGTTCGCTCGTTACCGAAATGCTATCACGATGGAGACCATTCCGATTTTCAATCATCGGGCAATTGCCAGAGCATTGATACGTCGTCGCGTCTTGGCGCTGGTAGCTGACCGCGATATCACTGGCAGAGGTATACTATTGGATGCATTCGGTGCCCGGCGCTCGTATCCGCGAGGACCAGCTGCCTACGCCCTACGATTCGGTAGTCCTGTTGTCGTTGGTTACTTTGTCTTTCAGAATTGTCCCGGACGACCACCATACCTTGCAGTCGTCGAACCACCTCTTCAGTTCCACGCCAGCGGCAATATTGACACAGATATCAATAAATTCACAAGTATTATAGCTGAAAATCTCAACAGGCTGATTGCTCGTTTCCCAGACCAGTGGCTGGTCTTCGACGCAGGATGGAGGTAAGTATACCTTTGGTCCGCATCCGTCGTCTGACCAAAGTCCCTTTACCTTATCGTGCGACGCCGGATTCTGCCGGTTTTGACGTCCACGCAGCAGAAGAAAAGGTGGTCAGAGCTCGAAGCTGGGCAATTGTGCGTACAGGTATTGTGCTAGAACTCCCGAAGGGAACCGAAGCTCAACTCCGCCCTCGCTCTGGACTCGCGTCGAGGTACGGCATCGGCCTCTTGAACAGTCCTGGTACGATAGATGCTGACTACCGCGGAGAGATTAAGATTATTCTGTTCAATTTATCCAACCGAGATTTCGTTGTGCAGCCGCATGACCGCATTGCGCAGCTTGTCTTCTGCCGGCCCCTTAATGTGGACTTCGTCACATCTAACAGACTGAGTCGTACGGCAAGAGGCAAGCGGGGCCTCGGTCACACCGGCACAGCGGGTAGGCGTCGTTCCTGAGGCTGTGCGCATCTGTCTTGTCTCATCGGCTTACCGACCCTATCCCTCTGGAGTTTCCGAGCACGTGCACCACCTAGCCCACGAACTGGCCCGACAGGGGCATAATGTACATATCCTTGCGACACGCTATTCAACTTCTACTCATGACTTGTCCTCGCACCCAAGCATTCGACTGACCAGGGTTGGCCACGCAATAGTTCTGCCCGCAAACCAGTCTCATTTCACGCTGCCAGTCGGGCTAACCATTGCGCAAAGAACAAGTCGGTTCTTCGCCAAGAACGGTTTCGATGTTGTACACTGTCATGGCGTTTTTCCTCCTGACATAAGTTACTGGGCGCTACGGGCGACAACCGCTCCAGTGGTGGTAACCAACCATTCACTCCATGGGAACCCGCCATCTCTCCTGACAAGTCTTCTCCGAACCCTGTTCCCTGAGATAGAACGCAAGGTTAAGGCATGGATTGCCGTATCGGATGCCGCCAGACAATGGCTTCAGCGCTGGTTCAGGGGTAACTGCACCGTGATACCGAATGGTGTCGATACGACAAGATTCACTCCGCGGGTAAAGCCCATGTTTAGCGACTCTGTCCCTACTGTCCTGTTTGTAGGCCGACTTGACCACCGTAAGGGACTATTGCTATTGATAACTAGCATGGCTGAAGTCATTACGGTTATTCCCGAAACACGACTATTGGTCGTTGGAACTGGCCCAGAGGAACGGGCTGCCCGCATGCTTTGCCGTCGTCTCGGCATTGGAGCGCACGTCAGATTCTGTGGACACGTCTCGGAGGAAAACATCCCTGCTTACTACACTAGTGCCACTGTCTATTGCTCGCCGGCATTGGGAGGGGAAGCAATGGGAATAGTTTTGCTGGAAGCGATGGCGAGTGGACGAGCAGTTGTGGCTGCTGATATTCCTGGTTATGACGAAGTTATCCGAAACAACATTGACGGACTTCTGGTCCCGCCTCGAAACGTCTCAGCACTCACTGCTGCGCTCGTCCGGACCCTCACTGACTCGGCTCTTCGCAAACGGCTAGCAGAAGAAGCACTGAGACGGGCTGCCGAATTCGCTTGGCCATCCGTCGCCTCACAAATCGCCGAAGTGTATGAAGAAGTAACCAAACACTGACCTGCGGCACGCAGTCAGGGAAGAGCATCTGACAGCAAGTGGAACTGCTCTGGTGTCAGAGTCTCCGCACGAGCATCCAGATTGACTCCCTGCTGTAGCAATACTCTTGAGATTACGTTCTTGTCAATCCCCAAACCTGAACTGAGCGAATTCAGAAGAGTCTTACGACGTTGGCCAAACGCGGCTTTGACAACCCGCCGAAACCGGTCGGGGTCACTGCAACCGAAAAGCGGTTGCTCACGTACCTTCAACCTGAAGGCAGTTGAAACAACCGCCGGTCTTGGGCTGAACCATTTTGGTGGCAGATTAAACAAACTCTCAGCTGTTACACGAACTGAACAGAGCACAGTAATAGCACCGTACGTTTTCGATCCAGGTCGTGCCAGTATCCGCTGGGCAAACTCGCGTTGAGTAGTCAACACTGCCAACTGCCATGAAGATGAGAAATCAATCAGCCGCAAGAGAATTTGAGAGGACAGGCTATAAGGCAGGTTGCCTATCACCTTGATACCAGAAAACTTGGACAGGTCGAACGTCAGAAAGTCCGCTGTGACAATTTCTATTCTGTCTGACCTGAGCTGCCAGTGAAGATCATTAGCCAGACCACTGTCA
>JBDRUL010000019.1:0-1799 GCA_039801305.1 Caldifarciminota bacterium
GGCAAAAGGCGACTTTCCGCCCAGCTTCAAGATCGTCATCCGCACCTTTCCGCTTGTGCTCATCGCCTTTGTCCTCGACCCCGAGACCTTGAAGCCCGTTTCCGACTTCAACACCTATATGAAACTCTCCCGTGACCAGTCGATCGTCTACGACTGGGTACGTCGCGGCCTCATCGTCATCGGCAACGGCGACTACTGGCTGCGCAAGAATGGCCTTGACCAGTTTGTCAACCACCTCGCTGCCGACGAGTTCGAAGCCAGGGTCTTCCGGCGCCGCGTGCGCGGATTCTGACCTATGTCTTCCCTCACCAACCGTCTTCAACGCCTGTTCGGCATGCGCCCTGCCCGGCTGCCTGCTCCCTTTGTCCCGCTCGCTCTCGGACCCGACACCTCTGAACCCGACCCCGGAGACTCGGACTTCACCATCCGCTCGGGTCAGCTCGCCGGTCATAGCCTGCGCCTTGAGGTTGCAGTTCAGTCCCGGCGCGCGGACTTCTTCCTCTGGCCAACCGGACACCAAGAAGCGCCCGACTCGCCAATCGCCCACTGCCATTACGACCGTGACCCGGATGGAACCGAAATCCTCTGGGACATATTCGTCCATCCGGACTGGCGCGGCAAAGGCCTTGCGGCTCTGCTTGTCCGTCTCTCACTGCGCCGGCTCCTGCTCAACCGCCGGCACTCCTTCAGAATCAGAGTGCGCAAACTGATGCAGATTGACACCGGTTCTGGCTCGCGCACCGCTGTCACCCTCATCCGGCTGCAGAACATCGGCATCGGTCTGATTGCGGTCAGGCTGGGACTGGTGCCCGAACCAGGACTTGAAGAGATGCTTGCTCCTGCCAACATCAGCGTGCTCAGCATCATTCCTGTCTCTGAACAGTCACCGCCCGGCTATCTCTTCCGTCTCAGGCAACAGCCCGGACTCGTTACTGTCTGCCGGCTCGACCCTGACACCGGTCGACCGGTTGCAGACGAATCCATCTACCGCCGCTTTGTCAGTCCCTTGCAGCTCTGTCACGACTGCCGCACTGGTCGAGCCATTGCCGGCAACATAGACTACGAACTCACCCCTGCCGGAGCTGATCATTGCTTCCGCCGCATCGCCGCAACTTCGGGTGAATACCAGCACCTGCTCCGTCATTTCCGGCCGCATCGCCCCTCCTAGTATGGCTGCCAGACCCCGTCTCGAACTCTACCGCGCAATCGAGATCGACTACAACCGTCTCAGTCCGCGCATCGGCTGCGGTCTGATGCTGGCCAGTCTGCCCGCCTTCGAAAGCTCTGATCCGCTGATGAATGCGCTTGCCAACTACGGTTACACCCGCTGCTTTGCCGACAAACCCGCGCAGAAGCTCATCGTCAACCCCGGTCTGCTCAAGTCATTCTACGACAACTGCTTCAACAACCGCACACCCATCCGCCAGAACTTCCGGCAGGTCTACGGTCATCTGGACGTATTCATGGCCTGCGACCCCGGCCGCAAGACGGTCTGGTTTGTCTCAGACCCGCACAACAAGATGGCACTCACCAACTACTATCGCGACGCGATATCCCTTACCCTCAAGGCTGACGGACGCCTTCTTCTTGGCTCCACTCCCCGGCTGACACCAATCGGCTGGCAGAACCTGCACGACCTCCTGAGCGATGAGTTCTTCAAGCAGAATCCCAACATCGAACGGATCGAGATAATGAGTGTTGCCAGCGGTGTCCGCTGGCGCCCGCCCACGCTCGGGCTTGGTCTGCCCCTGCTCAACCTCAAGGAGCTGTCCGAGATACAGAATATCGTCAACGCCGCC
>JBDRUL010000019.1:1809-10750 GCA_039801305.1 Caldifarciminota bacterium
GGCACCGAAATACACAGCTAGCCAGCCAACCGCCAGTCGACCGCCCGGTTTGACGATCGCAGGCATTACTGCTAGAATCCGACCGTGTCTGAAGACCTGCACTCGTTCATCAAGGGTCAACTCTGGCTGAAACTGAAAGCAGACGTTCAACGGCTCTTTGTAATCAATCGTGCCGAACTGGTCAGCGCCGCCTACTTCCACATCCGGCGCCTGCTGCTCATCCAGCCCGGCTGGACATGCCGGGTTCAGCCCCATGGCGAGAAACCCGACCTGCTCCTCCATAAAGACAATGCCTTCAGAGCGGCAATACGCTGTGAGTTCACAATCAGACAGGATGGTGCCGGCTTTCCGGCAGAGTCCCTCAACAGCAGCATGGATATGCTCCGTGCCGTCGTCAACAGATTGAGCAGCCCCGGGCTGGGTCATGGCTATCTCATCGGCGTCTTTGACAGTGCTGAGCCCGAGCTCTATCCGCAGGACGAAGAAGGCTATCAGGTATGCCACTGGCTGCCGATCAACTGCCATGAGTTTCCCAACTACAGCGAATGGCGTGCCGGCTGGAACAGGCTGGTGAATGATACTTCAGAAATCAACCGTTAGGCAAAGGAGAGAAGATGCTGCCGCAGATAGGCAAACTTGACACCGACTCCTTCAACCGGCTGATATTCCCGTATCTGGGCAGTTCCGACCCCAGGGTTCTGGTCGGTCCCAGGCACGGTGTTGATGCCGCCGTGATCGCACTTGACGACGCCCCAGCGGGCAGGCGTCGGGTGATGGTGGTGGCTGAAGACCCGACCTTTGGCCTGCCTTCCCTGATGCCCTACTTCGGCTGGTCGATTGCGCACATCTGTGCCAGCGATGTGGCAGTACTGGGAATCAGACCCCAGTATCTTACCATCTGTCTGCTGCTGCCGCCGGGGACAACTGAACAGACCCTCGAGCTCTTCTGGCACCAGCTGCACGAGGAATGCCGGAATCTCGGCATCACCATCGTCGGCGGCCATACCGGCGTCGCTCCGGGCATCGGCTATCCGCTCAACGGCGGCTGCACTGTCTGGGGCTTCGGTACCGAAGCCGAGCTGACCCCGGCATCAGCTGCCCGACCCGGCGACCGCCTGGTGATAACCAAAGGACCGGCAGTGGAAGCAACAGCGATTCTGGCGCTGCAGGCTGGCGAATCACTCGAAAAGAGTATCGGCAAGGAGACAGCAGCCGCAGCAAGGAGAATGTTCTATGATATGACCGTTGTTCCGGATGCGTTGCTCTGTCGCCGGTATGCCCGTGCCATGCACGATGCCACTGAAGGCGGGCTGCTCGGTGGAGTCTATGAGATGGCAGAGGCAGCCGGCATCGGCGTGACAGTATACGAGAAGTCGATCGTCATCTCTGAACCGGTAAGACGCGTCTGCGCCCACTTCAACATCGACCCGCTGATCTCGATAAGCGAGGGCACACTGGTCGCAGCCGTACCGCCGGATCGACTCGACGAACTGAAAGAGGCAGCGGCAGCTGCGCAACTACCCGTTTTCGATATAGGCGAGTTCACTGACCGGACACGCGTGTTCGTCCGGCAGGACGGTACCGAAGAGCCTTTGCTGCCGGTAAGGGAAGACCCGTTCTGGGCAGCATACTTCGCCACTCTCCAACAGTGAGTATCGAACTCAGAAGCGAGGTCATCCGGTCGCTGAATCAGGCTGTCCGGCGACTCGAGTTGTGCCGCGAGTTCTCAGCTCTTGTTCCGGAAGTCCGCTCCAATATCGCCTACTCTCTACCTCTGCCCCAGAGCACCGAAGACGTCGCAGCGGTGGATGGCAGAATAACCGTTGTTGCGGGGATGCCTAATGCTGCCGGGCCGGTACGCTTCGGTGCCTCTGACCATCTTGCCCGGCTCCTCATCGTGATCAGCCATCATGACCCGTCCCTTCGCGCTGTCCTCAACTTCCGCTGGCACGAGACCATTCTGACGCTGGTTGCAGACTACTGCCGTGAACAGAATCTTGCCCTCGGCGCCATCGACCGCACTCATGAACCTACTGAACTCATCGGCAAAGACCGCAGCTCGATGCCCTGGAAGGTGAAGACGCTGCTCGCGGCAAGCTCGGGACAGATACCGCCGGTCTTCTACGAAAACCGTGGCTGGGGCAAGGAACCGCTCTTTGTCCTTGTCGGTCCTGACCCGATGCTGCTCGTGGAACGGGCAGCAGCCATTGCGGCTCGTTACGCTGCTCTGCGAGACAATGAATAGCCTGCTCCTTGTCCTTCTCCTGGCTTGGCAATGGACAACACCGTACATCCCTACCGAAGAAGTACGACCAGGTATGAGGGGAACAGGCCGGTCGGTATTTGCCAGCAGCCGGGGTGTGGAAGAGTTTGAAGCCGAAGTCATCGATGTCCTCAGACAGGCCAGCCCGCGGGGAGACCTGATTATCTGTCGTTTGTCCGGCGCCGGACTCGAACACTCAGGCATAATCGCGGGAATGTCTGGCAGCCCGGTATACGTTGGTGACCGCCTGTTAGGTGCAGTAGCCTATGCCTGGCCTTATGCAAAAGACCCGCTCTGCGGTGTGACGCCTGCAGTCGAGATGCTCAGAATCTGGAACATGCCCGAGCGCACCGGTGGCAGCCGGCCGCCAAGGCAAGGCTCCCTGCTCGCCCGGCTCGGGCTGCTGCCCGGCAGCACAGCCGAACCGGTGTCCGCACAGACCCGTCACGGCCTCAGACCTATCCCGCTGCCGGTAGCTGTAACCGGCAGCTCTGATGCACTGCTCAGACTGATCTCGCCGGCAATGGAGGAACTCGGACTCCTGCCCATAGCCGGCACCGGCTCGACTGTCGGCCAACCTGACACAAATCACCTGATACCGGGCGCACCGGTAGGCGTGGTGCTTGCTGATGGCGATGTACGGGTATCAGCGATCGGCACCCTCACCGCCCGCGAAGGCAACCGCGTACTGGCATTCGGCCATCCGCTGCTGCAGGCTGGCGCGGTTAACCTGCCTCTCTGTGGCGGAGTAGTCCACGAAGTCCTGCCCTCGCTCTATCAGTCCTTCAAACTGTTCTCTCCCAGTGCACCGCTGGGCAGGGTTACCGAAGACCGACTTCCAGGCATCAGCGGTATCATCGGCAAAACCGCACCGATGATCCCGGTTACTGTCAATCTCTCCTCAGCTGCAACAACCGACACCTACCGCTTCCGCGTTGCCGACGCCGAAGCCCTGTCACCGATGCTCATCGCCACCGGACTGGCCGAAGTCGTTCTGCAGACTGAAGGGACTCTGGAAGAGACTGACCTGCTCTCTGAGATGCACGTCGCAATGGCAGATGCCCCTCCCCTGACTCTCCGGCACCGTTTCACCGGCACCAGCCCGGTCACCCCACTGTTTGCTGCAACCAAGACCGAGCTGGAAGCACTGTGCAGCAACCCGTTTCGGGCTGCCCTCATAGAGTCGATCCGCTTTGACCTGCGCCTGACACCCGGCCACAGCGCTGCCACACTTGTTGATGCTACACTCAGCCAGACTCGTGCCCGGCCCCATGACAGCATCAGCATCCATCTCCGCCTCCGGGACTACCGGGGCAGCGAGACCACCGCAACCGTAGGTCTGCGCCTGCCGGCTTCGACTCCGGCTGGCGAACTGACCCTGATAGTCGCATCCAGCGACTCGCTGCTGCAGGCAGAAGTGATGCGTGCACCCACAGCGTATGAGCCGGCATCCTTCAACGGAATAGTGAGACTGATGTCCCAACTCGGACATGAAGACCATCTTGCCGTCGCCGGTTATATCGATGCGCCCGGATTTGCAACAGCCGGTTACGAACTGCCACGTGCGCCGGCATCGCTTCGCCGCAACCTTTACCGTTCCAGCGGGACTCCGGTTCGTCAGTCCCGACTTTTCCTGCGTCAGTTTCCTCAGGGCCGCCCGGTCTATGGAGCCGTATCTCTGAAACTGGAGGTGATCCGATGAGAACATGCTGTCATCCCCGTCTGATTCTATCCCTGCTCTGTCTCGCCATTCAGGCAGTCACCGCTGCGGTCTGGTCAACAGTCGGAACCGACTCCTTCCTTGCCCGGCTCGATGATGTCAGCTTCTCCCACGTCCGCATCGGTGCTGACGGTACTATCAGACTTAGTCAGCGGCTCTCTTCGACCAGCATACTCACCGGTGAGGACGACGTAGTCTGGCAGATCGCCCATGACAGAGCAGGCAGCACCGTCGTCGGCACCGGACACCGGCGCCGTCTCTACCTGACCACCGGCGGAAAGGCAGAGCTGCTCTACGATGGGGGTGATGGTGAAATTCTCGCTGCAGCCCGGGATCCGCAGGGAAACATCTGGTTTGCCACATCTCCGGACGGTCAGATATTCCGACTGGACAGCCGTCGCCAACCGGAATCACTGACGTCCACTGGTGAGACTTATGTCTTCTGTCTGATTCCTGACCCCAGAGGTGGACTGCTTTGCGGTACAGGCACTAACGGCAGGTTGCTCAGGATAAGCAGCACCGGTACAACCAGAACAGTACTGACCCTGCCCCAGGCGAACATCACGTTCCTCAACTGGCTTGTGCCCGGGAAAGAACTCTGTGTCGGAACATCACCCGCCGGTATAGTTTACCGCCTGTCATTCCGGCCAGGTTTTGACGAACCTGATGTCAAAGTTCTGTTCGACACTCCCCTGGAGGAGATCCGCTCCATCTCCCCCTCCCCGCAGGGCCTGATATTCGTGGCAGCCAATCCTGCCGAGCAGGGAGAGGAATCAGGAAACCCGGCTGTATTCTGCGTGGACTCTGCCGGCAATCAGCGCTGGCGCTGGACATGTCCGGACTCCTGTATCTTCGGTACACTGTGGTACAACGACGAACTCTGGGTGCTCACTGGCAACAAGGGTATGGTATATGCACTGGACACGCTCGGTGCTGCATCCGCCATCTTCCGACTGGCTGAACCGCAGGTCACCTGTATCAGCCTGCGCGAAGGCAGCGACCGGATACTTATCGGCACCGGAAACCCAGGCCACATCTACTCTGTAAGTAATGCCTACGCTGACTCCGGCTATATCATCTCTCTACCCTTTGACTGCAGCAACCCGGCGCGATTCGGGCAGACCAGCGTTAAGGCAGAAACGCCACTGGGTGCCGAACTTACCGTCGAGCTCCGCTCCGGCAATTCGGCGACCCCGGACTCAACCTGGAGCGGCTGGAGCCGGCAACCGCCGAACGGTCGTTACGTCCAGTGGCGAGCAACCTTGCGCTCGAACTTCCCGAACACAACTCCGATCCTTCATCGCGTGGATGTCTACTACTCTGCCACAAACCGTGCTCCGGTAATCAACTCCGTCAGCATCGCTGCTCCCGCTGAAACTGAAGCCCGTCGTGGGGAAACAAAGCCTGTCCGCGAAATAACTTGGAACGCCAGCGATCCAGACTCAGATTCGCTGGTCTACGACATCCACATCCGCCCCGAACATGGCCAGCAATGGCAGCGGGTAGCAGAAGATCTGACTGAGGAGCGCTTCCAGCTTGACACCCGCATGCTGCCAGACGGGTGGTATCGGATGCGCATCATCGCTTCAGATCGGGCTGACCGGGCTGCCACGTCATCTCTCAGCTCCCAGCAGACAAGCCTGCCTTTTCTCGTCGATAACACTCCACCCCAAGTCTCCGCGGTGAGACTTGCCAATGGCCGTATATCATTTCTGGTCACCGATGCTCTCTCGGCTATCACTGCCTGCCGCGTCTCGGTCAATCTCCGCGACTGGATGACAGTAGAGCCGGCAGACGGAATCTTCGACTCGCCCTCAGAACAGTTTTCGGTTCCTGTCGAACTAAGACGGAGCGGCAATGTCGTGGCAGTGTGGGCTGCCGATGCGTTCGGCAACGTAACCACTGCCAGACTGGTGACTGGTGAATAGTCCTTGCTCTGCTGATCACCAGTCACCAATCCCAAACTATTCCTCTCTTGCCCTGGCCGGCGGAACAGCCGTTGTTGTCTTGATCAACTACCTGACCACCCTTTCGCCCAGTGTCGGCCCCATGGACTCAGGTGAGCTCACGCTGACGGCAATGCGGCTGGGAGTCGCCCATCCACCCGGCTATCCGCTCTTTACCTGGCTGGGTCGCATTGCCACGATGTTCGGCGGAGAACCTGCCCTTGCTGCCAATCTGATGACCGCCATCATTGCTGCGGCGGCTGTTGGAACTCTGTTTCTCGCTGCCGTGAGCCTGAATATCAATCACCTTGGTGCCGCCGTGGCGTCACTCTCACTTGCCTTCTCGGCTACTTTCTGGCAGCAGGCGACTGCCCATGAGGTATATACTCTTGCTGCACTCCTCCTTTCGCTACTGATTCTCTCTGTGGCACAGGCAAGAAGGGGCAGTGCCATTTCAGTCGTAATGGCAGGCTATCTGTTCGGACTTGCTCTGGCACACCAGCCGACTGCTCTGCTCTGGCTTCCCGCACTGCTGGTTCTCTACTTCACCGGGCGAACGCCGGCTCGACCCCGCTGGGTGTTACCTGCCCTACCGGCAGCCGTCATACTCGGTGCCTCTTCCGCACTGGGGACCCTGTTTCTTGCCCGCTCGCGTCCTCTCTTCAACTGGGGTGACCCGTCGACTCTCGAGCGCTTCTGGGCTCATGTTACCGCCAGCCAGTACCGACCGCTGACGCTGACATCGCTCTTCTGGATTCGCCTCTCCCACTTGCCGCAGACAATCATCTCGGAATTCGGGCTGCCCGTTCTTCTGCTCATACTGGTCGGAGCCGGCTGGCTGTTCCATACCAACCGCAGTCTGCTCGCATCAGTTGCTGTTCTGCTTCTAGCCGGCACCTTTGCGCTCGGATACCAGATCGTGGACTACCGGGTTCAGCTCCTTCCACAGTTCTTGGCATTAGCGCTGACTGCTGGAGCCAGTGTCAATCTGCTGGACGCCCTCGCTGTCCGGCTGAAACAGATTCGCCGAACAGTATCTGTGCTTGCCTCTATTCTGCCTCTGGCCGCACCCGGCTATGCGCTGTTCACCAACTTTCCTGCTGCCCGGGAGATGCGGCTACCAATCGTCCCGGAACTTGGTGAGAATCTGCTCAACTCCCTTCCGGACAGCGCTGTGCTGTTAACCTCAGACGACTGTACACGCAACAGTGTCACCTACCTCCAGTACGTACGCGCTCAGCGCCGCGATGTCCGTACCGTCCATGCTGACATGCTCTTCTCGCCGGCCTATCGCAAAGAACTGAACTCATGGCTTCACCTGCCTGCACCGGCAATACCACCAGCTGTAACGGGTCACGAACAGCAGAAACAGGTCCTGCTCGCCCAGCTGGTAGATGCGATTCCGTCCGGTCGTCCGGTGTTCGTCACCACAGATATGCTTGACCCTGAATTCCTTACCGGTCCGGTCATGAGAAGATGGCGTCCTGTACCGTTCGGCATCGTGGTCAGACTGGTGCCAGCAGCGGCGACATTGAACCTTGACAGCGTCCTGATGATAAATAGAGAGCTCTGGTCATCGTATCGCCAGACCGGCGTCTTCAACCGCCTGCACAATTCTGTCTTGGCCGATATAGCCCGGATCTATCCTTCTGCACTGAACAACCTCGCCGCATTCTTCCGCGAGCAGGGAAAGTACGAGGCCGCTCTGGCCAGCCTGCACCAAGCTCTCACCTATCCGGTTCCTGACTGGCTGGAACGGTTGATTGAACGTCAGCTCGAGCTTATTCCTGTCACCTCTCCGGCAGGAGAGACAGCGCATAACTATCTCTGAAACAGTGAAGCCGCACTATCAGCTACTCGAGCATACTGCTGACCTATTTGTCCGCTACGAGGCACCTGACCTGTCGGGTCTGTTCGCCATTGCCGCTCGGTCTATCGCAGAACTGACCTTCGGATGCAAAGACATAAAAACCGACGCACGCAGAACCCTGACCATAAGAAAGGAAAAGCTGCCGGAACTCTTCCTCGACTGGCTGCGCGAAGTTCTCTACCTGCTAACTGTCGAAGGATTCTGTGTTGCTCATGCCCGCGTCAATATCACACCAGAGCAGGAACCTGACTGTTATTCTCTCAAAGCCGAGCTTCTCGGTGAACCTGTTGACCCACAACGTCACAGAGCAAGAATCGAAATCAAAACCCCAACCTATCATCGCTACCGAATAGTTTCTACCGGCACCGGCTGGCTGGCTGAAGTTCTCTTCGATGTGTAGCCGGACTGTAAACTCACACTGACTGGATACTGAATGCCGGCTCGTCTCCCGCCGGCTGTTGAGAAGTTATCCTGTTTGCGTACGACTCTTCCACAAGGGCGATATCTCTCTCAGCCTGGCAACAACCCGAGGGAAAACTTCTATGACATAGTCAACGTCTTCGTCAGTGTTGCCCGGCCCCAGAGAGAACCTGACTGACGAATTACGGAACAGAGGCGGTACACCAATCGCCTTAACCGTTGGCGACGGACCTGCTTCTGCCGAAGCACAGGCTGAACCTGAAGCAACCGCAATACCCTCAATATCAAGACTGACCAGCAGAGCCTCGCCCTCCACATAACCGACACTGAAGTGTACCACATTCGGAGCACGTAGGGTAGGATGACCGTTTAGCTTCAACTCTGGTACCGCCTGCAAGAGACTGTGTTCCAGTCTGTCCCGCAGCCGACGTTCGTGCTCTGCCTGCTGCTGCCATTCAGCCGTAAGTATTTCACAGGCTTTGCCCAAGCCCACTATACCCGCAACGTTCTCAGTACCTGCTCTCATCCCCTGCTCCTGATGCCCGCCATGAATCAACGGATGAATGCTGACCCCGTTGCGCACGAACAGTGCGCCGACTCCCTTGGGACCGCTCAACTTATGGCCAGAAATGCTCAACAGGTCGGCGCCCAACTCCTTGGCGTCTACTGCAACCTTGCGTGCCGCGGCAAGCGCATCAGTATGGGGATACGCGCCGGGTCGT
>JBDRUL010000020.1:0-10746 GCA_039801305.1 Caldifarciminota bacterium
ATCCGTTTGACTGCCAGCTGCAGAGGTCGAGCGGGGAAGCGACTCACGATTTCTGCATACGTGCGGGACTTGAGGTGTCCCGGCCGGGTTGAGTGGCGGTAGTAGGTTTTTGTCCGATACTTATCGCCGGTTAGTAGAATCCCCGCAGCATTCGTAACAACAACATGGTCTCCCCAGTCCACGTGGGGAGTGTAGTTGGGCCGGTGTTTGCCCATAAGGACTCGAGCTATGCCGGTGGCAAGTCGACCCAGCACCTGCTGGTTTGCATCAAACCAGTACCAGTTGCCCCGGGCCTGCTGTTGCTTAGCCAAAGATATCTTCATATGCTTCCTGTGCTAAAGTGCTACCTGATTGCCTAAAAGACCTGCCAATCATACCGATATCTGATTGAGAATCAAGAGTGGTTTGACGGATTTAGAAAGGAATGTCATCCAGCTGGTCACGCGGTATCTCAGTTTCCTCTTCTGCTGGGGGCGCCGGTTCGGGTTCTCCTGCGGCTGTCTTCTCCAGGAGGGCAACTGTCCGCGCCATGATTTCGACCGTGGATCTCTTCTCGCCTGCCTCTGATTTCCAGGAACGACTGCGCAGTTCACCCTGAATTGCCACTGGGGAACCTTTCTTGAGGCGGTCGGCCAGGCGCTCGGCCAGTTGAGCCCAGGCAACTACAGTGAAGTAGTACGTCTCGTCCTTCCACTCTTCGTCAACCTTGAAGCGACGGTTGACAGCTATGCGGAATTCAAGCACGGGTGTGCCGCGAGGGGTATAGCGCAGAACTGGGTCAAGCGTTACCCGGCCGAGGAGCACGACAGTGTTTAGATAGGGGACGCGCAGCTCAGCCATCTGTTGGCTCCACTGTTGGTTCTGACACCGGCGATTCGTCGCATGGGGGTGATGGAATGGTAACGTGATG
Source organism: Caldifarciminota bacterium (assembly GCA_039801305.1). Lineage (GTDB taxonomy): Bacteria > Hydrothermota > Tepidihabitantia > Tepidihabitantales > Tepidihabitantaceae > JBDRUL01. Next base: position 911 of record JBDRUL010000020.1, read on the forward strand.
AGCCCGCAAGCAGCGTAGGCGCAGTATTTCATCGCGGTGTTTGAGCTCGGTCTGGACATTGGCAGGTATGGTGGCGGGTCCTGTGAAGCGGATGTAGAGGTAGATGCCTTCGTTCTGTTTGCGGATCGGATAAGCAAGCGTCCGCCGTTCAGAGCGGGTAGCGTCAACCTCGGTGGCTCCCGTCCTGGTCAACATATCCCGCAGCTCCTCGGACAGTTTCTGAACCTCGCTGTCCGAAAGAGTCGGGTTCAGAATCAGCACCAGCTCATAGTGGTTCAATGATCCTCCTTAGTTCATGTCCGGAAACGGATAAGCAATACATCTCCGTCCTGTACCTGATAGTTCTTCCCCTCAATCCTCACCTTGCCGCTGGCACGAGCGCGAGAGAAATCGCCCTCGCTGACCAGATCTGCGTACGACACAACCTCGGCTTTGATGAATCCTTTTCCGATTTCAGTGTGGATACTGAAGGCAGCCTCGACTGCAGTGATACCCTTGGCTGCCGACCACGCCTTGGACTCCTCACCCTTGATGGTATAGAACCTTATCAACCCGAGCATCTCATGAGAGCGCTCTACGATGCCAGCAGGTCCCCTGGGGTCCAGACCGAGCTCTTCGCGCAGCTCTGTTTTCTCAGATTCGTCAAGTCCTGCCATCGACAGCTCGAGTGCAGCAGAGAAAAGTACCGGCGAACTGGCGGCAAGACGTGGAAATCTGCCGGGTTGGGTTGGTTCGGTGTCCGAACAGTTGACTGCATAGAGCATCGGCTTGAGCGCAAGGAGGTTCAGGCTACGAATTGAGGCGAGCTCATCGTCACGCAAACCGGTGACGGGTTCTCCTTTGGACAGGGCTGATTGGACCTTCTCAGCGGCATGCAGCGCAAGTTGCCGTTCTGGACTCTTGGGTTCTTTCCGGGCGTGATCCAGCCAGCGTTCGAGGCAGGCGAGGTCGGCCAGAGCCAATTCAGCAGAGATGATTTCAACGTCCCGGTCAGGATCGACCGTGCCCAGCACATGGGGGATATCGGGTGAGCTGAAGGCTCTGACAACATGCAGCAGGAGATCGGCCTCGCGGACGTGAGCAAGAAAACGGTTGCCGAGACCTTCACCCTGGCTGGCACCCTTGACCAGCCCTGCAATATCGACAAAGTCGATGTGAGCAGGTGTAACACGTTGTGGTCTGGTTATTGCTGCAATGCGTTCAAGTCGTTCGTCAGGGATGGCGGCTGCACCCACGTTGCGCTCGATCGTCGTGAACGGATAAAGGTCTACGCGCGCATCGGCACCGGTGAGGATGTTGAACAGGGATGATTTCCCCACGTTTGGTAAGCCGAGAATACCGATCCTCATGTTAGTCTGTTTCAGTGGCTTTGCTCCGTCGTGGTTGAACCTCGACCAGAGGCGCAGCATTCGGGGTTGAATCTGTTCATAGCCATAGAGAGACCTTCGCTGACTGCCACCAGACAGGCATCAGCAGCACGGGCAATTATTTCCGGCAGTGATGACATTTCAGAAGAGGTGAAAGGTTCCAGCACGTACTGAGTACTCTCACAGCCGGGCGGCGGTGATCCGATGCCGATACGCAGCCGCGGAAAATCATCACGGCCCAGATGATATATCACGGAGGCAAGACCTTTGTGTCCCCCGTCAGAGCCGGCGGGTCTCAGGCGAATGCGACCGAAGGGAAGAGCGATGTCATCGATCACGACCATGAACTCGTCCGGATTGGACAATAGTTGTTCCTTTACGGCGATACCGGATTCATTCATGTACGTGGTGGGTTTTACAAGATGGAGTGGAACTCCGACATACTTCGTGGTCGCCACAAGCCGCCAGGGCAAGGGGCGAAACCGGGCGTCCAGCCTCCGAGCAAGCTCATCCGTAACCATGAAGCCTGCGTTGTGCCGGGTCAGGGCATACCTCCGTGTGGGATTACCCAGTCCGAATATGGTCACCCGGTTACCGTTCCTTCTCTTCCTTCTTCTCGGTCTCGGCGGGTTCTTCTTCGGCCTTCTTTTCTGTAATCACCTCGGGCTCTGCCGGAGTTTCAGCGACAGGAGCAGCAGCCGCAGCCGCGGCGGCGAGTTTGCGCGGAGTGAGAATTGTCACCACCGGCGAATCCGGAGGAAGTATAAACTCTACACCGTCGATCCTGATGTCTGCGAGGTGTATGCTGTGACCGGTCTTCAGATGAGTCACATCGATCTCGAAGTACTCGGGAATTCTATCGATCGGAGCCCTGACCGGGACCTCGCGCAGGAGCTGCTCGAGCATACCGCCCTGTTTTACTCCTTCGGCAGTGCCGCGGATGACGACCGGAACGTTCATCGTCAGTTTCTCATGAGGATGGACCTTCTGGAAATCAACGTGGAGAAACTCGTCATTCAGCGGGTTGCGCTGGATCGTCTTGATGACACACTTGGTAGCGGGCTGACCGTCGATTTCAAGCTCCACGATCGGGCTGTGTCCCCTGATCTCTCGTATCAGCCGCGCAAACTCTCTTGCCGACAGGGATAGCAGGACGGAAGGGTCGCCGTGACCATACATCACTGCCGGTAGTCGCCCTTTGCGACGCAGCTTGCGGACCTGACTCTTGCCCGTTTCTGTTCGTTGTTCTGCTCTGATTGTGTATGCCATTCTTCTCCCTTATCTAAACGAATAGCGAACTCACTGATTCACTGCGATGGATACGCAGAATTGCCTCTGCCAGCAGCGGTGCGACAGAGAGAATCCGGATGCGTTCATTCTCCCTTCCCGGCGGCTGCTGGATGGTGTCGGTTATGACAACTTCTTTCAGCTGTGAAGCGAGTATACGTGGTACGGCCTTGCCAGAGAAGACACCGTGAGTTGCGACGGCAGAAACACTACGAGCTCCGCACCGGAGCAGGGCGTCGGCAGCATTCAGGAGCGTACTGCCGGTGTCGATCATGTCGTCGAAGATGATAGCGTCAAATCCAGACACTTCGCCCACTACGTTGTGGACTTCGGTTTCATTCGGCCGAGGTCGGCGTTTGTCGATTATGGCGATCGGTACATTCGTGCCCAGTCGACGGGCGAAGCCGCGTGCCCGATTCGCACGTCCAGTATCCGGAGCGACTACCACCAAGCTGTCAACTGGTCGAGTTTTCAGGTAGTCGATCAGAATCGGTGCGGAGAACAGGTGGTCGACAGGGATGTCAAAGAATGCCTGTATCTGCTCAGCGTGCAGATCCATTGTGAGTATCCTGCCAGCACCAGCGCGCTCAAGGAGGTTGGCGACCAGCTTTGCCGAAAGCGGCACACGCGGCTTGTCCTTACGGTCTTGTCTGGCGTAGCCAAAGTAGGGGATAACCGCGGTAACGCGTTCAGCCGATGCACGGCGTAGGGCGTCAATCATTAGCAACAATTCGAGGATGTTGTCAGCAGGGGGGGGCGTTGGCTGGACAACGAATACATCCTTGCCGCGGACGTTTTCGTTTATCACTACACGTATCTCTCCATCAGCGAAGTTGTCGACCCGCATATCCCCCAGCGGGATATCAAGCAGCGAACAGATCCTGCGGGACAGAGGTTCATTAGCTCTCCCGCTGAAGACCTTCAGTTGACTCTGCATAGCTCCTCACAATCCTGTTTCTGCCGACAACCTCCGAAACGCTGGGGCGGGAGGATTCGAACCACCATACCAGGATCCAAAGTCCTGAGTCCTGCCATTGGACGACGCCCCAATCTGCATCAGCATCAATAGTCGTCTACGGTCGCAATGGTCTGGGTAAGGATGGGATGGAATCCGTGTCGCTTAAGAGCGGCCATCGGGTCTTGCCAGCCTCGTTCATGGACCAGGCCATAGACCGTACTGCCGGAACCGGAAAGCGAAGCAGCAAATGCCCCGTGCTCAAGCATTATCTTCTTGATTCTTGCGATCTCAGGATAATGCCTGACCAGAACAGCTTCAAAACTGTTGTGGAGCAACTTGGCGACGCGTCCCAGTTCGCCCCGCCTCAAACTGAGGCAGAGAATCTTAGGTGAGGGCTGGGGAGATGTCAAGCCTGGCGCAATCTGGCGCAGTCTGGACAATGCCGCGTACGCCCAGCTGGGGAGTATCGGATATCCCGGATAGCAGAGTATCACCTTCAGACTGGGCAACCGAACTCTCCGCAGGAGTTCGCCACGGCCACGGGCAACGCACGGCCTCGGATTAAGGAAGAATGGCACGTCGCTGCCTATTGATGAAGCGACTTTCTGCAGCGCAGGTAGAGCCAGCGGTGAGCCAAGGAGCCGATTGAGAACCCGGATGGTTGCGGCTGCGTCAGAAGAACCGCCGCCCAGACCGGCACCAATGGGTATCCGCTTGGTAATTCTGATCCGGCAACCGCCCCGATAGTCAGCAGCAGAAAGGAATGCGGCAGCCGCTCGATGGGCAATGTTGGCGGTGCCGGTCGGTGTCGACAGATTGTTGGTAGATACCGAAATACCAGATCGTGTCAGCCTCACCGAGACATCGTCGTGGAGCTGAATCGGTACCATGGTGGTGACGACACTATGGTAACCGTCACATCTCTTCTGCCCCACCCACAGTCCCAGGTTCAGTTTCGCCAGAGCTCGGATTCTCAAAGTCGGTTCAATGTCGCAGGTAGGTAGCTAGCGGATCGAAGCGCCAGTTGGTATCGAAGAAGCCGGCGGCTCGCATTCCTGCCCACGCACGGTTAGTTACGGAGTGGTCAAAGACGATGAAGTCAGGGGTGCCTGTCGCCGAGCCGATGATGTTCCAGGAGACGGCGAGTCTTGTTGAAACTGAATCAGTGCCCATACGGACGAGCACCAGACGCTGAGTATTCAGCGGATTTGGGAACACGAAGACAGTGCCAAGGCTGTCGCCAAGGTCGTAACGATCGAGGCAGATTCTGCCATGACGCAGACGGATGGGAAGTGCCTCAGCTATCTTTCGCATCACGCTGTTTTCTGCAGGACTGCCGTAGAGGATGAGATTACGGCTTCTGACCATCTGTTCGGTGACTTCGGTGTCGGCAAGCACGGCGGTGTTGCCATTGGCGATCAGCCACCAGCGAAGCGCCTCTTGGGTTGCAGCATGTCGAAGCTGATCAGTGGTACCTGGTGACAGGGTGCCGTATACCAGAGCGAAAGGAGACATGGACGCCTGTCGAGCAGGACCGTACAGATGGGGTCTCTTGGACAGGCGGGACGGAGGAATGGTTCCTTATTGCCAGCGGTATCTGGTTTTATGGAATGTGCGCACAGCAGGCAGCGAGAACCGGCTGCCCAGAGGAGTTCCGTCAATAGTGATTCTAACTTTACTTCTGAAGAAGAGGCGGCCGTCCAGACGGAGCGTGAACTGAGACACGTTGACAGTCCTTACCGATATCAGTGATTCGCCAGCAGTGGCTTCAATCTCTGCTTCGTCGCCAACCGTGGCGACCCGGTCGATTGTAACCCAATACGCACTGCGAGTAGTTCCGAGGTCAGGAGTGCGGAAGCGGACGTGTCGCGGCCCGGCCTGACGGGTACGTGTCTGGAAAAATCGCATCATCTCGTCGAAGTCGACGCAGGGCGTGCTGTCGTTCCAGTTCCACCAATGCTTGCGTCCCGGTATTTCACGGTAGGTGTGTTCGACGTCGAGTTCGTGCAACACCGTGGCCAGGCTACGGCTGTGGAGCGGCGGGACGTTATCGTCATCGCTTCCATGGACAATGAAAAAGGGCAGATTAATACAGTTGCCAAGGAGTGCCGGCGCATTATCTGAGCGGAGTACCCTGTCGCGGACAGCCAGCTGTGCTGGCTGAGCCAGGCTGGCGCTCCGCTGCATGAACCAGGGGACATACAGCTGATGAGTTGGCCAACCAGCATGCGGCGAGACAGCTGCAAAACGGTCAGGGTGGAGGGTGCTGATGTGCCAAGCGCCATGTCCGCCCATTGAATGTCCGGTCAGATAGATACGGTCAGGGTCAACCGGGAGCCTGGCAAGTGCCAGATCAAGCACTTCGAGCGCATCGAGTCGTCCCCAATCCTGCCAGTCAAATCCGTAGGGTCGACGGTTGGTTGGGGTGATAACGAATGTCCAGTCTCGTGCCCGATAGCAGCGGACAAGTTCACCAGCTTCGACTCCAGCGCCGTGCAGAGCGAGGATCAGCGAATAGCGCCGCGAATGGTCAAACCCACGAGGATATAGAATGCCGTAGTACTGGCAGGAGCTGTCGATCGCTGAAAGAAAGGTACTGCGGTGCGGTTGATCAGGCTTGCGGTACTCGAGGCACAGAGTATCAAGGCGGCTGAATCCACACCAGCTTGTCCTGATGGTCAGTTTGAGACCGGAACTGTCTTCAGACAGAGCCGGTATGTGCAACAGGAGTGGATGTTTCATGCCCCCCAGAGCCGGAATTGATGGTAGTGTGACGCTTTCCAGCAGGAGAGAATCCAGAAGCAGGTCAAGCTTGACATTGTCCAGACGGCCGTTGGTGGTGTTCAGTAGGGGTATGCCGAGCCAGATGTCCATTGCTGAATCGGGCAACAGGTCCGGGACAGTGGCGTCAGCCAGCACGAGTTCGATGGGATTCTGTGGTGGTATCAGCATGAACCTTGCCCGCTGATTACCGAAGCCGGAGAGGCGTAACACTACACGGTTGATCCCGGACTCGATAAGTACGGGGGTGAGGAACCAGCCGTTGCCGTAGACGTCCCCTACGTACGACCGACCGTTCAAGGTAAACCCGCCGAGCTTCGTGGCGACCGCCAGTGCTCGACAGGAATAGGGGGAGGAGAACTCACATCCGGCAAAGCCGGTGTTGAGCAGGCCGGCAACCCCGAGGTAATTCTGAATCGTGTCCCAATGGATGTTCTCGTAATGGGTTTGGAGCCAGCCCAGCGAATCAGCCTGAATGCGACGGGAGACGGTAAGCCCCCCCTGGGTTAGGCTGGTGCGAAAGGTATCGCCGGGAGAAGCCCAGAATATCGATGGGTCAAGGATGCCGCTGAGCGCACCTTCGCGAGGTGCAGCTGGAAACGGGCCGGTCAGAGTCCATTCTTTCAGGATTAGCGTATCCGGCAGAGCGGGAAGTTCTGGTCGCGCAATAAGCGGAGAGGAGATGAATGGCAGCCAGAGTAGTAGATAGCGCATCTGCCATCAGACTATAGCACTACTGCAACAGAGGTCAAACCACCTTCAACTCGTGTTGCCCTGCGGCTTGACAGCGGCAGGCAGGGGGCTAGACTACTTGCTGATCATGCTGACAAATCGGCATGAGAGAATAGTTTTGTATACCGGCTCTACCATAAAAGGAGGAATAGCGTGAGAGCAGGCATCATGCTCATGACAGTGCTCCTCGTGGGAGCGGCGATGGCCATCGGGCCGTCGAATGTCGGTACCACGCAGCAGAGCACAGCAGACGTCAACCCGGTGGCAATTGACCGGCCGCCGCTTGGCGAGTTCTACACCATGGATGACCCACCGGTTGAGCGATGGTCAAAGGATCTTACCGGCGACTACAACGTTGGTGTTACCGGAGTTCAGGATACGCTGATGTGGGTCTCGGCTGGTCAGACCCAGCTGAAGATATACATCATCAAGCTGAACGATCCGAACCGGCCGTATGTGGACAGTTTTGCCCAGACAGGCGGGCCTTCGGGCTGGGGCATCCGGGATATGTCGTACAAGATCGCGACCGATGAGGTCTTCGCCGGTTTCGACAATGCCAGATTCCACGTATACAACGCCACGACCCATGTGCCGAACAACACCTACACCATCGCCGGTTACAGCGGCACGGTGCGCGGCTTTGCTTACAATGCCACTGAGGATTCGTGCTGGACCTGTAATTTCAACAGTTCTCCGCTCTTCAAGTTCTCAATTACCGGCACGAACGGTCATCAGGTCCGGGCAGCCAACCTGATGGGTTCTGCCTATGGGCTGGCGATGGATACAGTGCAGGATTGCATCTGGTATAGCCAGGCTGGCGGTGCCGGAACGAGCCCGATAGTGAAACTGAGCTATCCCGGCTATACTCCGCTGGATAGCTTCCAGCCGGTTGGCTGGACGATCGGTGGCGGACTTGAGATGCTGCAGGATTCGTTGATGCTGGCGCTGGAGCAGACCACCCCGGACAAGGTGCGGTGTCTTGCGTTCAACCTGGCGCCGCCACCTCAGCTCGATGTGGCTCTGGCATCGATCGACCGTCCCGCAGCAACGATGAATCAGGCAAGCGTGGTTCCGAAGGCGACGATCAGGAATGCTGGGGCTCAGGCGGCTTCGAACATCCCTGTCTACTGCTGGATTGATTCGGGCGCGACCCGTGTCTATAACCAGAACGCAACCTATGCCGGTCCGCTGGCACCGGGCTCCACAGATACCATAGTCATGCCGGTGCCATGGAATACCGGGCCGGCAGGTGCACAGTACACGGTGACGATGTTCACTGCACTCTCCGGTGACCTGAACCCGGCTAACGATACGGCCCGTAAGAACGTGCAGATCACTGGAGCGGTCATTCCCGGTGAGACGCTCTACTGCAAGCGGCTCGACCAGTACGCGCCGACGATTGATGGTCTCATCAACCCGGGCGAGTGGGATCCTGCCATACAGTATGACATCTCAGACCTTGCCGGTCGTTCGGGCACTCCGCGTCCGGCAGGGAGCGTCTTCATGTACTATCTGTACGATGCCACCGAGGGCTATGTGTACATGGCAATGGACGCTCCGCCGATTCCGACCCGTGGGAACTACGACCAGTTCGGTCCCTATACTGATGAGAACCACGATCATCTCTGGGCAACCGACTCCAGTGAAGGTAACCACTGGGTCGAGTATGTCGGCAATGACTCGCTTGTGTACCGTGCGTTGCTCAGCACTGCGCCGCAGGTCTGGCGTATGCCGGGGCAGTGTCCGGGCTGCATCAGTGCCAGCGGTACCGGCAGTGGCCATCTGCAGATGGAAGCCAAGATCCGCATCGGTAACACCAAGGGCGACCTTACAATCGTGCCGGGCGATACCGTAGGGTACTTTCAGTATACAGCTCAGGCGCCGGGCAACATTTTCTGGGGCTGGTTCCCGCAGAGTCTGACAATGGCGAATTGGGCAAATCCGGCATTCTACGGGCATATGTACTTCGAGCCCGAAGTCGGAGTTGCTGAGGCGCCGCAAACCCCGCGGTTTGCTCTGGAGAAGGTCGCCCCGTCGGTTGTGCGTGATCTGGCAAGAGTCTCGTACTATGTCGGAGCCAGGTCTAACGTGCATCTGGGTGTGTATGATGTCACCGGTTCGCTGGTGCGCACTCTTGTGAACGGAACAATCGAGCCGGGTCAGCAGACCGTGATTTGGGACAGGACTAACAACTCCGGCAGCCGCGTAGCGAAGGGGACCTACTTCTATCGCCTGACTGTTGATGGTAAGTCAGTCTCTTCGAAGTCGGTGGTACTGGAGTAATCGGCGATAACCGTCAGCAGAGCCGGCCCTCGGGCCGGCTCTGCTCTTTATTAGGCCAATGCAAGAGCTCATTATTGACAGGCAGAGCAGTCTGTTCGGTATAATATCACTACAGTGAACCATTCTGACCTCGACGAGCACAAGTATCACTTCCTCCGTAATCCGAAGTTTGCTGTGCCAATGACTTTGTTGACTCTGGCACTTCTTTTCTGGGCAGTCGTGGTTGTCGTCAGGAATGCTTCGCGGGTGACGCCAGGAACAGCACCGCTGTATCTGGGGCCAGTACCACGCGATACACTCATGCGCCGAGCACAACGGAAATTCCGACATGGCCTTGTCCGGCTGGAGAGAAGGATGACTGATTACCGGCAGCGGACAGTGAATCTGACCGAGCGCGCAGAGCGGCTCAGCCGGTTCTGCGACTCAGT
>JBDRUL010000021.1:0-10712 GCA_039801305.1 Caldifarciminota bacterium
TTGCAGGGGGTCACCTCGTTCCAGGAGGACGCGACCCCGACCTGCGCCTTGCCCCAGTCGGCGTCGGTCATCCCGATCGCCCGCAGCATCGCCCGCGCCGGGGCGCGCTCCATGCCGGCGGTGACCTCGTGGCTGCGGGGGCGGGGGTGCTCAGGCATGGCCGTCACGGTAGACGGAGACGTGGCTCGTGCTCGACGCGTCGAACGGCCGGCGATCCCATCCGCCCCAGCGGGACTCGAGGCGCAATCCGGCGAGGCGGGCCATGAGATCGAGCTCGGACGGCCAAGCGTAGCGCAACACGACCGGGTTCATCCCGAGGCGACCGTCGGCCCGGATCACCAGATGCTGGGCCTCGACCCGTTGCGCCACCGGATCGTGCACCGAGGCGTCGAGGCGCACCTCGTCGAGGGCCACCCGGGTGACGGTGAGCGCCTGGCGGTTGCGCCAGCGGGTGAGGTCGGGCACGAACCCCTCCATGACGAAACGCCCGCCCGGGGCCAGGGTCCGGGCCACGGCCTCGAAGCAACGGATCTGCGCCTCCTGGTCGACGAGGGCGAAGAACGTGTTGAAGGCCACGAACACCAGCCCGAACCCACCGGGCACCTCCGCGGGCACGGTGGCGAAGTCGGCGGTCACCACCCGGACCCGGTCACCTCCCGGCTTGGCCCGCAGCCGGGCGATCATCGCCTCGGAAGCGTCGATGCCGACGACCTGCAGGCCCCGCTCGACGAGGGGCAGGGCGAGACGGCCGGTCCCGATCCCGAGCTCCAGCACCGCGCCTCCGGGGCCACTGCGGGCGAGGTCGGTGAGGCAGTCCACGGCGTCGGTGGTGGCCTGGCGGAGCACCTCGGGCCGTTCGTCGTAGTCGGGGGCGGTCCGCTCACCGTAGGTCGTGTGGTCGTAGCCCTCCATCGCGGGAGCTCAACCGAGGCGCTCGTCGAGGAGGGTCATGACGCGGGTCTGAAGTGGTCGATTCACCCGTCAAGTTCAGTGTCGAGTACCCTGAGAAGCTGTCCCGGGGTAAGCTGCTGCTGAAGACCTTCTTCGGGTGGCTCTATGTGGGGATACCGCACGGGATATGCCTGTGGGGATTGGGTATCGCGGCAGCAGTGCTGCAGTTCATTGCCTGGTGGGCAATTCTGTTCACGGGAAAGTACCCGAAGGGGATGTTTGACTTTGTGGTCAAGTATCAGCGCTGGGGACTGCGGGTCGGTGCCTACCTGGGAATGATGACCGACAAGTATCCGCCTTTCACCGGCGAGGAGTAACAACTCCAGCTCTGTTCAGAGAGCGGTCAGCAGATTTGACATCGCCGGGCACGCCCCTATCGTAGGAGCGTGCCAGAGCCGCTGCGGGTCTGCCAGGTCTCGGCAGCCTATTATCCGTATCCGTCCGGGCTTTCTGAACACGTCCACTATCTGACCGGAGCGCTCAGAGAGTCAGGGCATCAGGTCGAGATTCTTACTACATCGTTCAGCCGGCATGACCAGCCGGTCGCGGGTGTCACCCGGATGGGCAGGGCGGTGCTGGTGCCCCTGAACAAGTCTTTTGCGACGGTGCCGGTGGGCTGGAATATGTCGGGCAGGGTGAAGCGGTTTCTTTCTGAGCGGCAGTTCGATATAGTGCATCTGCATGGGCTTTTCCCACCGGATATCTCGTTCTGGGCATTGCGCCACTCCCGCAGCGTTACGGTGGTGACCTTTCATACGCTGGGCTTCGGGCTGAGTCCTTTGAGTGCGGCGGTCTGCCGGTGGCTGCTCGGGGGATATAACCGGCGGCTGGCGGCAAGGATTGTGGAGAGTCGGGCAGCGCTTGAGTTTACCCGGCGGCTGTTTCCGGGAGAGTACCGGCTGATTCCGCCCGGGGTGGATATTGAGCGGTTCAGCCCGACTGTGGAGCCGTTGAGCGAGCTATGCGGGATGAGACCAGTGGTTCTTTTTGTGGGGCGGCTGGATCGGCGCAAGGGGCTGGCAGTGCTGTTGGAGGCTATGGGGCGGCTGCGCAAACGGCTGCCGTCAGCGCGGCTGGTGGTGGTGGGTACCGGACCGCTGGAGCAGGAGTGCCGGCTGCTGGTGAGGAAGCTGGGTCTGGAGCAGGCGGTTTTGATGGCGGGTTTTGTGCCGGTAGAGCTGCTGCCGCAGTATTATGCTTCAGCTGATGTCTACTGTTCACCGGCACTGGGCGGCGAGGCTTTCGGGCTGGTGCTGCTGGAGGCGATGGCGTCAGGGGTGCCGGTGATAGCGTCTGATATTGCCGGTTACAATGAGGTGGTGGTTCCGGGCGAGACCGGTCTGCTCTTTCCTGCCGGCGATGCGGCAGCACTTGCCGATGCGCTGGCGGTGCTGCTGCAGGATGAGAGTCGGCGGCAACGTATGCGGCAGGCCTGCCGGCAGCGGGCAGAGCAGTTTTCGTGGCAGACCGTGGCGAGGAGGATAGAGGAGCTCTATCTCGAGCTGCTGGCGCGCAGCGGCAGAGGCGTGAAGAGTCTGCCAGTCTAGTTTGACCCGGAGTCAGTTGAGTCGCGCGCAGGAGTGGTGCCACCCGACATCAGCAGGGTTCTGAGGGCGATGAGTTCCCGCTGGATGAGTGTGATAGTCTTGAGCTGCTCGTCAGTCAGGGCTGATGCTGACGGGGCTGAGCCGCTGCGCTCGAGCCGCTGCCGCACGGCACGGACAGTGAGTCCTTCGTGGTGAATGAGGTGGCGGATGAGTTCGAGTTTCTCGAGCTGCCTTGCCGATATGACCCGGCGACCGGCAGAGTTACGCTTGAGGGAGATGTCGAACTGTTTCTCCCAGTAGCGGAGGATGTGCGGGGCTATGCGGAGCCGCCGGCATACCTGAGTTACAGAGTAGTAGCGTTGGCCAGGGGTGCCTGAGGGTTCAGCGGACGGGGTTCTGTCTCTTTCCTGATCCGGACTGTGCCGGATGGTTGCGGGCTGGTTCTTCTTCGCCTTCATGACCAGAGTTCCTTCTTTGGTGTCCGTCGGAGAAGCTCTCTGAGAGCTTCTGACGGTTTCGCGCCTTCATAGAGTATCCGGTATACCTGTTCGGTTATGGGCAGTTCAACCGAGAGCCGGCGCCCGAGTTCGAGTCCGGTTCTGGCGGTTGAGTAGCCTTCGGCAACGCCGTTGAGTCTTGCCAGAGCTTTATCGGCGGGTTCACCACTGCCGACTGAAAGACCGAGCTGGTAGTTGCGGGAGTGCCCGGATGAGGCGGTGACGATGAGGTCGCCCATGCCGGCGAGTCCGGCAAAGGTGAGGGGGTTGCAGTTGAGGGCAAGTCCGAGCCGGATGATTTCGGCAAGTCCACGGGTGAGGAGGGCGGCTCTGGCGTTGGTGCGCAGTCCGATCGCTGTGGCGATGCCGGCGGCCAGCGCAATGACGTTCTTGAATGCGGCGGCGAGTTCGACACCGGCGACGTCGTTGTGGGAGTAGATGCGCAGATGACCGCTGGTGAAGACGGTGCGCACAATCCGGGCAGAGTCGGCGTCTTCAGATGCGGCGACCAGCGAGGTGGGGTCACCGGCGGCAAAGTCATAGGGTATCGCCGGACCGGCAAGGACGACAATCGGCAGCCGGGGCATGAGCTCGTGCAGCCGGACTGATATGCGGCGGAGGGTCTGGGGGTCAAGTCCTTTGGTGACCGAGACGACAGTCTTGAGGGTCTTGGGCAGGAGCGGGGCGATGTCGGTGGCAGCTCTGGTAAGCTCGGCTGCCGGAGTTGCGAAGAGGAGGATTTCAGCACCGCTGACTACTTGGGCGGCATCAGCCGCAACGAGGAGTTCAGAGGGAAGTGTCCAGCCGTCAGGCAGGTCGGGGTGAGTGCGGGTTGCGAGGAGCCGGTCGAGAAGCGAAGCGGATGGTTCGTAGAGGCTGGTCTTGTGTCCGTGTCTTGAGAAGTGGGCGGCGAGCGCGAGCGCCCAGCGTCCGGCACCGATGAAGGCGATGTTCATGATCGGCGCTGGAAAATGCGGAGCCAGAGGGTGAGCCGGGGTTCGCTGCCCTGGATCAGGCGGCTCAGGTTGGCACGATGGCGGAGGATGATGAGTACTGCGGAGCCGGCAGCAGCGAAGAGAAGGTCGGGTCGGCTAGGATAGAGTGCTGCCACCAGCGGTACGAGCAGGAGAGCAAAGCAGAGCGAGGCGAGCGAGACAAATCCGCTGGCAAGGAGGATGATAAGATAGAGCAGAAGTCCTGCCAGCAGAGCGCGGGGAAAGAGCACTGCCGCAACACCGAGGGTCGTCGCCACTCCTTTGCCGCCATTGAATCTGAGCCAGGGGGTGTAGATGTGACCACAGACTGCTCCCAGGCCTGCCGGCACAGGCTGGAGTCCGATTTGCCAGGAGAAGAGCACAGCGAGTGCGCCTTTGGCAGAGTCGAGGAGCAGAACCGGCAGTGCCCATTTCCAGCCCATTGTGCGCTGGACATTGGCGAAGCCGATGTTGCCTGAGCCGTGCTGGCGGATGTCGAGTCGGCGTAGTCTGCCGGCGAGCCAGCCAAATGGAACTGAGCCGCAGACAAAGCCAAACAGGAGACTGCCTGCCAGCTGCAGGGCAGGGTTGGTCATCAGCCGGTGTCTATCTGCCGAGCCTTATGCCCAGCTGTCCGAGCAGTGCGTCGGCAGCCTGCGCCTGACGATAGGAGTGGGAGAAGCCGAGCTCACCAAAGAGGGCGAGCGACTTCTGTAGCCGTCCTTCGAGACCGAGTCCGATCTTCAAGCCATAGTCGAAGTTGCTGCCCACGAGTGTGAGGTCGCCACCCAGGAGGCCGTAGGGGTGAAGCCGGGCGCGCTTTCTGGTGAAGGAGATGAGGAGGTCGAGTCCGGTGCCGGTGTTGAAGCTGATCCGTTCGGCCGAGGTGCCGGAGAGTCCTATCTGCAGGATAGTGGCGCGGCAGCGGAGCAGTCCGTAGATCGGAAAGAGTATTTCGCCGGCAAGTCCGTAGTTCAGGGTGCGGGACTGGAAGGTGTAGTCAAGGTCGAGTCGGGCGCCGAGGTTTACCGGCAGGTGCTGGATGGGGGTGCCCTTGAGGAGCCTGCCCAGATCGATGTTCTGGCTGACTGCGGGCGCAGAGACTGCAAGCACCAGGAGAGCCGTGAACCTGATTGTTCTGCTCATAGCAGTCCAGAATAATCCGGAGGCCGCCATAGTCAAGGTCTGGGTCGGGGCAGGGCAGGTCGTGGCTGGGGTACTCAGACAGATTGCTGACCGGGCTTTCAGACAGATACTCGGAGCAGGTGCAGACCGGTTTGCGGGCGTAAGGGCTTGATGGAGGCAGTTCTGAGCGACTGCGACAGGTGCGGGGGGCAGGGCAAGGGGGGCTATCCCCGGGACTGTGGGGGGGGATACCCCAATTACCTTTTGCGAATGGCTGTCAAGGGCAGGATAGAGACCCCGGCGGAAGGGTGCAGCAGGCAGGTATCTGTCGCTGGTTGACAGGGATGTGAGGCGCAATATGGTTATGGGAGAGCAGAATGCCGGAGAACGAACCGACCGATAAGCAGCAGTCGCCACCGGCTGAACCCGAACCTGCGGGCATAAGGTTCATTCCGGATGAGCGACGGCTGGCGAGTATTGCCCGGCTGCGCAAGTGGGCGCTGCTGCTGACGCTGGTGGTCCTGGCATATGGTTTCCTGCTTCTGTTCCGGGCTGGCTCAGGCAGTGCGGTGCGCCGAGCACCCATCCCTGTGCCGTCAGTCAGCCAGGAGGGTGCCAGTCCTGACTCGGCTCTTTTTGAGCAGCCACAAGCTGAATCAGCCGAGTCGCTGTCAGCGCCTGAGAGTTATCCGGCACTGCGGCTGGCGCCACCGGATCTGCTGCCCAGAGTGAAAGCAGTGGTAGCGGGCATCGACTCGGCTCTGCAGGTTGCACTCGGGCAGTGGCGGCAGGCTGAGGATGTCTGGCTGCTCGCGAACAGTCCGCAGGTTACGGCAAACGAGGGGTTGATCTGGCACAGGCACAGGCAGAGAGCGCAAGTGCCACAATACGGAGAGCACGGGATAATGCCCGGCAGCTGGTCATGCTGCAGCAGGAGGCAGGGACAATGAGCACACGGCTGGGTGAGTTCTACTCGGCAGAGCTGGCTCTCTTGGCAGAGCTGGACAGCCTGGGCAACAGCCGGCGTCGGCAGTTGCAGCTGCTGGAGCAGGCTTTCCGTTTTCTGCAGAATGGCGATACAACCGGCTTTCTCATCAAGCTGGAGAATCCGGCTGGGTCAGAGCAGCGTCGGTCAGAACTGGCAATGAAACGGGCGAGCCGGGCGCAGGCGAGGGTTGAGCAGGCGGTGCGCAGTCTGGACACCGGTCTGGTGAGATGAGCGGCTGGCAGCGGGCTCTGCCGGTTCTTCTACTGCTTGCGAGCCAGCTGGCGTGCCACCGGCCGGGAAAGCTCGCTGGTGTCCTTTTTCTGGCGCCGGGCGAACAGGGTGACATCAGCAACAGCCGGGTGGAACTGCTTTCGCAGAAGGAGACGAGTTTTGTGATCGTCGCCAGCACGGTGTCAGGGCAGGTGGACAGGTTCGGGCAGTCTCACTACGAACTGGACGGGCTTATCGAGGGTGCGCGTTTTCTGCGGGCGTGGAAGGACATTGACGGCGACAGCTGCATCAGCGATGGCGATCTGGTTGGAGTCCTTAACGGCCGGTTTCGCCGCGGCTACAACGGCGAATCGTTCTGGCTCTATGACGACAAGCTGAACCAGGCCGAGCCGGTCGAACTGATGCGGTTCAGTGAACTTGAGATCACAGTCACCGGCACAAGGACAGGGGGCGACAGCGTTACCGGGTTCACCTACTCCTTCAACCACGACGTCTGGCTCACCGCCCTGGAGATCACATTCCCTCTGCTCGGCAGCTATCTGGATGCACAGGGGATAGGGCAGAAGAGAGCCTGCTCGACCTACTATTCCACCGGCTGGCGGCTCACCCGTGGTGTCATGCCTGATGGTGAGCACCGGCTGCGCTTCCGGGGCAGGGCGCTCGATACACTCTTTGATACCAGCCTGACGGTGATCGTCAGATAGCCGGCGGTACTCTCAGACCCGGACTTGTAACTTGACTTGGCGGCTGATTCCACTAGTTTCTGCCGGATACAAAACCAACCGGGAGGCAGAATGAGCTTTGAGAAAGTTGGTGTAGTTGGTGCCGGTACGATGGGCAGCGGCATTGCGCAGGTTTTCGCCATGGCCGGGCACCAGGTGACGATGATCGACACCGAGCAGCGTTTCCTCGACAAGGGAATGGGAGCAATCAGGAAATCCCTTGCCAAGATGGTCGAGAAGCAGAAGCTCATTGCAGAGCAGGCAGAAGCCATCGCCGGCAGGATCAGGTGTACGCTGGAGCTTGGTGAGCTTGCCGGTTCGTCGCTTGTGGTCGAGGCGGTGATTGAAGACATCCAGGTGAAGAAAGACCTCTTTGCCCGGCTCGACAGCATCTGTCCGGCCGAGGCGATACTAGCGACCAACACCTCGACCATCTCGGTCACGGCGATCGGCGGCGCTACCCGTCGGCCGGACAAGGTGATAGGGATGCACTTCATGAATCCGGTGCCCCTGATGCAGCTGGTGGAGGTGGTCAGGGGACTCTCAACCAGTCAGGCGGTGGTGGACGAGATAATGGCGCTGGCAAAGGCGCTGGGCAAGACACCGGTGCTGGTGAATGACTCGCCTGGCTTCGTCTCCAACCGGGTACTTCTGCCTATGATCAACGAGGCAATCTTCTGTCTGGAGACCGGCGTGGCGGATGCCCGATCGATCGACGAAGTGATGAAGCTAGGAATGAACCACCCGATGGGACCTCTGGCTCTGGCAGACCTGATCGGGCTCGATGTCTGTCTGGCGATTCTGGAAGTGCTGCATCGGGATCTGGGCGACCCCAAGTACCGTCCCTGCCCCCTGCTGCGGCGTATGGTCGCCGCGGGCTGGCTCGGGCGCAAGACCGGGCGCGGCTTCTACACCTATGGCGGCTAGCCGGTAACAGCCGGCGGTTGACTCCTACTGGACTTTACGCCGGACTCGGTTATAATAGGGCACTCGTGAGTCGCTGTCCCGGGTTGACCGCGTCTCTCCAGGCCGGACACGGCCGCGCCAGTTTGCATTCACACTGTCCGACCCACCAACTGCAAAGGAGGGCCGATGCAGAGTTCAGTTGATCCCGAAGTCGGTTTTGTAGTCGAAGTGAACGGTGAACGGGCACTGGTCGAGCTGACCGCGGATACGACCAGGCCGCTGGCAGCCGACTACTATCCCGGACAGCCGGGCACGCATGTCAAGATTCCGGTACAGGATCACAGCGTCATCGGCATTGTTTCGAGCATAAAGATGCTGAACGGTGTCAACGGCGCTGCCGGATCGGCAGGCAACGGTGTCCGCAAGAATGTTGCCGAATGCGTGCTGCTAGGGATGCTCGACCGCAGGGGTCGCTTTGGCCGGGGTGTGGCGGTCTATCCCAATGTCGGGCAAAAGGTGATGATGGTATCACCCGCAGAGCTCAAGGCGGTCTTCTCAGACTTTGTGGACTTCGGTTACTCATTTGGTCGGCCCGCGCATGCGTCTGAAGAGCGGGTCTATGTTCAGGTAGACAGATTCTTCGGTCAGCACATAGCGGTGCTGGGAACGACCGGTTGCGGCAAATCCTACACGGTGGTCTCGATGCTTCAGCATGCGATCAAGAAGTATCCCAACACCCATATAGTCGTACTCGACCTGCATGGTGAATATGCCGCTGCCTTTCCGGACGATGTCAATGTGATTGACGGCGACAGTGTGGAGCTGCCCTACTGGCTGCTTTCCTTCGATGAATTCCAGGATCTCTTTGTTGACCTCTCCGAATTCACTGCCAAGAACCAGATTACGGTGCTGCGCGATGCGATTGTCCGGGCCAAGCAGAACGCTGAGGCGCAGGAGCGGCTCGGGCTGGGTGCGGCGGTGACCGCGGACTCGCCGGTCTACTATGACATCGAAGAGATGCTGGAGTCGATCCGCGGCTGGAACATCCAGATGGTTTACAACTCCAAGGGCGAACTGGAGCAGGGACCGCTGTACGGAGCGTTTGACAAGTTTCTCATCCGGTTCGATGCCCGCAAGAGCGACCCCCGTTTCGCCTTCATGTTCACCCCGAGGAAGTACACAGACTCCGGCAGTCTGGTCACCCTGTTGCGTGAGTATCTTTCCATCGACACCGGCAAGCGGATGACAGTCGTTGACCTCTCGGGTGTTCCTTCGGAAGCGGTCTCGGTGATGGTGGCGGTGGTCTGCCGGATAGTATTCGAGTTCAACCTCTGGAATCCGGAGCGCGAGCGTTTCCCGATACTGCTGGTGCTGGAGGAGGCGCACAACTATGTGCCGGCGGTCGAGCAGGGACGCTACACCTCTGCCCGGATCGCAGTCGAGCGGATTCTCAAGGAAGGCAGAAAGTACGGCACCGGTGCGATCATCGTCAGCCAGCGTCCCAAGGAGCTCTCCGAGACCGTCCTCTCCCAGTGTAACACCTTCATCGCCATGCGGCTTACCAACCCTGACGACCAGGCTTACGTCCGCAAGCTCGTGCCGGACTCACTGTCGGGTCTGATGTCAATGCTGCCGGCACTGCGTACGGGCGAGGCACTGATACTGGGAGATTCGGTCGCCATGCCGACGCGTGTGATGATAGACATGCCGAACCCGCCGCCGATGTCATCGAACATTCAGTACGCGAGGTGGTGGAAAGAGGGTGTGCTGGGGCTGGACGTCGAGAGAGTGGTAAGGCGCTGGCGGTCAAGACAGAAGACCGCATAGAATCGTCCAAACAGGCCGCGGCTGACACCGGTGATCCGTGCTCCTCGTGGCTGTGTCAGGTTCGTAGCACTAGGGTTCCGGTGCCGGGTTGACAGAAACCCGCGGCCTGACAGAATCTCACCAGGATGAACAAGAGCGAAGCGCGAGCCGAGATTGAGAGGCTCAGGCAGGAGCTCCACGAGCACAACTACCGTTACTACGTCCTGGCACAACCGGTAATATCTGACGCCGAGTTCGACCGAATGATGGCAGAGCTGCGCCGGCTAGAAGAGCTCTACCCTGAATTCTCAAGTCCTGACTCACCCACCCAGCGGGTGGGTGGACAGCCCCTGAGCGAGTTCAAGACTGTGGAGCACCGCACCCCCATGCTGTCGCTGGACAATACCTACTCCTATGATGACCTGAAGAGGTTCGATGAGCGGGTACGGAAATCGATCAGCAGCCCCACCTATCTAGTTCAGCACAAGATTGACGGCGTCGCTGTCTCGCTGCACTATCGGGACGGCAGACTGGTACTCGGAGCCACCAGAGGGGACGGTTTGCGTGGGGACGACATCACCCCGACCCTGAAGACGATCGGCTCGACACCGCTGCGTCTGCGTCAGGAGCGGCCGGGATTTCAGGAGTTTGAAGTCCGCGGTGAAGTCTACCTGCCACGCAAGGAGTTCGCGCGGCTGAATGCCGAGCGGGAAGAGGAAGGGTTGCCCGTTTTTGTAAATCCCCGGAATGCAGCTGCCGGTACCCTGAAGTTACTCGATCCCGGGGAGGTGAGACGGCGAGGACTGCAGTGCTTCGTGCATACCGTACCGGTGTCCCCATCAAGCGAGTTCGAGCAGGACAGCGAGACTCTGACCCGCCCGCGTGATCTGGGCTTTCGGGTGGCACCGCAGGGTGGGCCGCTCAGTCGCACTGAGGCGGCTGTAGCGTACTGCGAGGCGTGGCTC
>JBDRUL010000022.1:0-10686 GCA_039801305.1 Caldifarciminota bacterium
GGAGGCGCGGGTGGGGAAGGTTACGGAGCATTGAGAAGTCTCTCAAAGTAGGCCCTGATCATCCGTTCGTACTCTGGCGGATAGTTACTCTTCAGCGCCCGCATCAACTCTTCACGCAGCATACGGTTGCGTTCTCCACGGTCAGCGGGTAACTGCGGGCGACCGGTGAGCTCGAACGGACGACCGGTCTCGCTCTGGCGCTCTTCGCGGAATCCCTGCTGTCGGATGCTCCGTTCCGCATCGAGGAGACGGGCAGCGATACCTTCCTGACGCTCGATGAGCTGACGGGTGACATTCAGTTCAGCAAGGTCTCGCTCCACTGAGCGCATCTCTTCGAGAAGTCTGTCCAGGGTGGCGGTCAGTCCGGGGCGGTCACCACCCATGTTCTGTAGAAGCTGCTGGAGCTGTTCGCGAATTGCCTGCTGCTGTTCAAGGAGGCTTCTGAGCTGCTGTAACTGTTGCTGGGTCAACCCGGCCGGCATCGGGATCGGTATCGGGATGCCCGACATTCCGGCGTTTACAGCGAGCTGTTGTGCCGCTAGCTGACGCAGAGACTCAAGGAGGCTTTCCAGTCCACCTGTCATACCTCCTTGCTGCGACTGTTCCAGGGTGTTGAGCAGCGCTGCCGCTGCAGAGTTTAACCCTTCACGGGCTTTACGCATCTCATTGCGTGCAGCTGTGGCCTGATTCTGAGAGAGCATGCCGGCAGCTTTCCGCATCGCTTCCATTGTGCGACCGAACATCTGACCGATCTCAGGTGGTATTGCCATAGTCTTGCCGGCAAGCGCCGCCAGGCTTTCGGCAGCAATCCGGGTGCCGTCCAGTAAAGCCTGCTGCTGGTTCGCCAGGCTGGCCGGGTCACCAATGTTACCGCTGGTCTGCTCCAGTTTCTCCTGTTGTTCGGACAGTGCCAGCAGATCGAAAGCACTGGCGGCAAGCTGTTGTCCCAGCTGGCTGCGGCGGCGGTCTTTCAGCTGCTGGCTGAGCCGCTGGAGCGAAGCAGCGGTCTGCCTGAGGTGTTCAGCGAGCTGGCGGCTCAACTGAGATGATGATTGCTGGTCGCCGGCGTTCAGGCGTCGGATCAGCTCGTCCGCAATCGCACCCGTCCGGTTCTGTTCCAGCTGCTGGCTCAGGCTGGCGAGAGAATCACCGATGTCAGAGTCTGAGCCAGCACTGTCTCCCCCTTCCTTGAATTCTCGGGCAAGCTCGGCTATCTCCTGGTGAAGGCTGTCGAGGGCATTACTGACTTCTGCCTGCTGTCGGGCAAGGCGGTTCTCCAGCTGGCGAGAGATGTCAGCCGTCAGTTGTTCCTGCGCGTGTACAAGTTCATCGGCCTTACGTGCCAGCGCTTCCAGACGCTGCTCCTGCAGAAGACGCCGCAGGAGTTGCAGTGCCTGTTCGATTCCCTGTTTGAGCTTCTCCTGATTTGTCCGGAGTTCATCAAGCGCGGGCTGGAGTTGCCGGGCATCCTGCTGAAGACGCTCGCGCAGCTCCTGTAGAGCCTGAGTCAGTTCTGGCGGCAGCAGTCGCTGGAGCAGTGACTGGAGTTCACTGAGCTGCGCCAGCGTTGCGGGGTCGAAGTTGAAGCCCTGCGTGAGCTCCTGGGCGGTTTCGGCTACCTCGCGGGCGAGTTCGGCGACACGGGCGGTCAGCTCCTCCTGTTCCTGTAGGATCCGTTCCAGCCGTCGACGTTCTTCCCACGAGAGAGTTCGATTCTTCTTCAGCTCGTCGCTGATGCGGGAGAGTTCATTACCGATCGTGGTCTGCTGTGCCGGCAGGCTGCTGAGTCGGGCAGCGGTGTTTTCTGTCTGGTTGACCGCGGCATCGAATATCTCAGCCATCGTCGGAAATCGTACAGAAAAGACTTCTGACCGGCTGAATTTCGGGCCTGAGACAACGTCGTTGTCACTGACCTCCACACAGTAGACCAGCCTGTCACCGGGCAGGAGTCCGGATTCGCTGAGGTCCCAGACATACAGGGTGGTGTCCTCACGGCGATTGCCAAGTCCGGCCAGTCGGGTGCGGTTCTCGAGGCTATCACGTCCCCACAGCAGAAAGAGAGCACCGAGTCCGTAATCATCAAGGCTGTTGATCCCGAGCAATACCTGCATCTGCCTGGGCAGGTCTATGTCTCGTCCGGGCAGAAAGATCTTCACGAAAGGCGATTCGTCACTGATGGCGCGAATGCGCAAATCGCTGACATGCTGCAATGGACCCGTTTCACGAATCTCAATTCTGCCTTCCGAGTTGCCGGTAACCGTGAATTCTGCGCTAAAGCAGTGGGGATCTTCAGCCGTAACGGTGACAGGGAACGTATCCCGCTCAAATACAAGCCATCCTTCACTCAGCGGGCGATTGGCCGTGCCTTCCAGTCGGACCCGAGTTCCAATGAGCGCCGGGATTTCCGTTCCGGACAGGCGGGTCGATTCCAGTCCTGTATAGGGAGGGGGAAAGAGAACAGAAGAGAGCATTTCGAGAGTGAGGGGTTCAATGAGGCGCAGCTTGAACACCGGGCTGCTCCTGCCCAGCAGATGAAACTGGTAGTTCAGGTCAGACCGGAGTGACAAGGGCATACGGCAGGTATCGTGCGAGAGGGGCAGGCGCCGTGTCTCCCTGCTCGCAGTTGCAGAGTTTCTACCTTTGCCTGGCTGGATGTCAGTCAGGGTCAACCCGACATTCCTGAACAGGCCAGCTGGTGTAACGCGACAGCGGAGCGTGATCTGCTGGCCGGGCAGTACGGCAGTGTCACCGGGTTGCACAGCAAATGTGATGGGCACCGAAGCTGGTCTGAAGGCGTTGACAATGCCTATGCCCGTGCGAAGCGGATTCCAGAACCACAATCCGGCCAGCGTTCCGGTGCCGAATAGAAAGAACAGGGCAGAGGTAACCAGTCGGCGCCGTCTGCTGAGTATGGAGGGTGGCAGCTCGAGAACAATCTGCTCGGCCTGCTTTATAGCTGCCTGAGTAAGTTCGGGAGAGTACCCTTCGAGTCCGGGAAAGCGGTAGTTCAGGAGTTCCAGGGCGGGCAGCAGTCTGCCCCGCACCTGAACGGCCTTACTCTCCAGCTGCACGGCGATGCCATGCCGCGTAAAGTCGTGCCGCCAGTGCAGAGCCAGCCATACCATTGGCGCAACCAGCAGAACAAGGAGCCAGCCGCTGCAGAATAGAATCGCACAGATGGCCAAGCCGAGCGCTGCCAGCGCGGCAGCAATCAGACTTGCGGCGGCAGTGGTAGCCAGGACACACCGCCACTGTAGCCTGCCCAGACGGTTCATCAGGCGCGTGCCGGCGCCGCTCAGGTTACGTGATGTCACGGTAGTGTGGGCTGACTCACCTCTTGGATTGTATTGACCGCACACTCAGAAAGATGGTATCTCTTCTTTACTTGAAGCGCAAGTTTGCTGGGAAACTGGCAGCAGGAGATACTGTTCTGGCAGCCAGTGATAGCGGGATTCGACTATCTTTCGAGTGGCGGAACGATGCGTTGCCCGCGCCAGCGGCCGGGTGAGTTGTCGAACACCTGAACTACGTGGTAGATAACCGCGATGGAGCGACGGGGAGACTGGCCATGGAAGTAGTCGTGAACCAGATTGACGTACTCGACAACCTGGCGTTCGTAGTCGGAAAGGCCCGGGTCGTCAGGATGGAGGAGCTGGGCAATGCAGCGGAGTTCATATGATTTCGGCAGGTCCAAGAAGACGACCGCTACGCCCGGGTCGGTCATCTGGTTGAGGAACGTGTGGGTTTCAAAACCTGGTGTCGAGTAGAGTTCCAGCGAAGACTGTTTGGTCAAGTCGAAGACATCGGTTGCGTGGGTGTACAGGCTTTCGAGGAGAGCAAGTTTCTGCGCCGTGGAGTCGTTCCAGGTTCTTCTCAGCAGCTCTATCATCTCGCCGAGCTTTTCGGGTTTCGGCAGCCAGCCAGTACCCTTGACGGCATTATTCAGCGAGAAGTAGGAGTCGTTGCGGCGCATTCCGTGGCTGGCAACAATAGCATTGTGGGGGCCGGCGATCTCGGGCCGGCTCATGCCGGTTTCTTCGTTTGATAGCATGCGTTTCAACTCATCAATCTGCTGCCGGCGTCGGCTGAAGTTCCACTCCTGAAAGTCCACTGGCAGCTCTACCGTCCTGAACTCCTGCCACCTGCCTTCCACACGTGCGCGGATGATTCCCTGCCCGATTCTGGATACATCGATATTATCCTGGTGAAACCAGCCTTCCCATCTGCCTCTTCTACCGGTTGAGTCCGCAGGGTCAGGGATAAACCTTGCGTTCTTCCAGAAGTTTGCAGAGCCGTGTTCCAAGTTCGTCGTTCTAGGGTTTGCAGCTATGATAAGGGTTGACGTTATCAGCGTGGTCAACAGGACTGTCTTCACGGGTGTCTCCCTCCAGTTTATCGCTTTCAGCTACTCGTAGAATGACCGGCAGACTGTTGCCTTGTCGGGCGGTGATTCTCTCTAGGATCAAGACGACGGTCATGCCCAAGAGCAGCCCCAATCCGCCCAGTATTGCCGCCAACCGGTCTCCGTCCAGTATTGCACCGATGATAGTGCCCAGCAGGAGCATTCCCGCGGGCAGACCGAAGACGGCGAGGGCTGATCGCACACTGGCCCTTTTTCCTCTGCCGATGACTACCAGCTGACCGATGGCGACAGAGCAGTGAGGATTGCGGGCGAGGATGCGCCGGGTGCGCTTGCCGGTCCAGTTGCAGAGAGCGGCGGCTCCGCAGCGTTCGCATGCGGCACCGGCACTGACTTCGACCTCAGCCTGGTTACCGTACAGGGCGACAATCCTGCCTGTCTCCTCTGTCACTGCAAGAGTATAGTTACCGGGTCATAGTGGGTCAACGATCCGGGCTGGCTAGCACCAGCCTGCCGGATATGAAGGGCACATACCTGGGCTGAAGGAATGCCGTGCCCTCAGGACGGGACATGCCCTAGGGCAACTGGGGGGACAGCTACGGGGGATGCCGGGGGCATGCCCCCGGCAGGGGGTGCTACAGAAATAACCCGCTGATATGTAGCTACTTGTGGAAATGCGGCCGTTCCCAGAAGTTTCAGAATTGGCCTTGGGCGTAGACAGTACGTGCAGAAGGTCCGACTATCCGACAGGCTGGGATCTGCAGAGAAGCCTAACGCTGCCGTGCTTTCCGCGGGTTGCCTACTGCTTGGACAATACTACCGGTAATACCCAGAAGCATCCAGACAGCGAGCGGCAGTGCTGCCAGCAGGGGGACAGGCGGGTGGTATCGGCTGAGCAGCTGATGGGCGCCGACTGCTGCTATGCCGGCTCCGCCGAAGGCGGTAAGCAGTATCAGCACCGGGTGCTGCAGTAGCAGCACCAGCAGCCCGGTGCCGACTCCGGTTACCAGATAGACCCAGAACGGAAGATAGTGTCCTGTGCCTGCCTGCCATATGCGCGTCAGCAGTACTCCGGCACTGGCGCCGAGAATAAAGAGGCCGAGACGGAAGAGCAGTAGTGCCAGCAGCAGCCCGGCTAACCCGGCACCGACAGTCAGCGCTATTCTGACAGGTATCGAACAGTGAGGTAGTCTTGCACCAATAACCATGCCGACTGCTGTACCCGCAGCCGTGCCGGCAACTGCCGTAGTCACCCGCAGCAGGCGGGAGCCGAAGAGAGAGACGAAGACGCCGACAATGACCGCCGAGATGCCGGTCAGCTCAGTACTGATCGACAGCTCTTGAGCCGAACCGGTCAATGAAAGCCACCTGTTCGATCGGCAGACGTTCCGGCCGCGACCTCTCCAGAGCAGCCTGCCTGTCGTTCAGAAGAGGACTCATGCTGCCGGCGTGCCGGCCGACGATAATGAGAGTTACTATCTCCTGTTCAGCCGGGATGTTCAGAAGTACCCTGACCCGTTCTGGATCGAAGCCGGCAATAGGGTGCGCTACCAGTCCGATCTCGGTGGCGCGGAGGATAAGGAAGGCAGTCTGGATTCCAGTGTCAAAGCGGTAGTACTCGCTGCCGTTGATTATGCAGTCAGACTCTCTGGCAGCACAGACAGCAATGACCATCGAACCTGCCCGACACCATTCATTTCCCCGGCGGTAGGCTGATTCCAGCTCCCTGAGAATTGTCCTGTCTCGCACAAAGACAAACCTTGCGGGCTGATTGTTAAAGCAGGTCGGGGCCAGCTGCGCATGCCGCGTCAGGTCACGGATGAGATCATCGGAGACTTCCACAGGTTCAAGAGAGCGATACGCCCGGCGTTCGTTTATCGCGGTTGTAACATCCATGCCTATCTTGTCAGGTCCATCGTTTTTACCCGAACGCCGTCTATCTTGCGCAGGTCTCTTACGAGTGCAGTGACCGCCGCGCGAGTGCCGTTGACCCCCAGCAGCACCAGTCCCTGGTCACTGCACACCGCGCCGGCTTCGTGCAGTCCCAGTCTCACCGAGATTATGCAGCCGTGTCTGGTCAGGACCTCCTGAACCTTCGTTGCTGCCTGGGTTCGTTTGCTTATCAGCAGAGCCACAATGGTATCAAACTTCACCATGCCTCCTCTCGTTTCTCTAGCATATCGTTTCTATGAGCAGCACCGCAGACCAGGGATTATGGGGCGCTGGCAAACCGCGGTCAAGTTTGACCTTGCGTTGACTGTGATACGTGAACGAATAGACTCTAAAAGATCGAATCTGTCCAGTGCCGACGGATGTCAAAATGTTATGTCTATAGCGTATTTTGATTACGCCAACTCAGCACCGCTAGTCCCGGAAGCGGTTGAGGCCATGTTGCCGTTTCTGCAGACCCATTTCGGGAATCCGATGAGTATTCACCGGGCAGGTGCTCGTCCCCGGCAGGCGCTGGCAACCGCCCGTGAACAGGTTGCTTCACTCATCGGTTGCTCACCCGAGGAGCTGTTGTTCACCTCTTCTGCTTCTGAAGCTAATAATCACGCCATCAAGGGGCTGGCGCTTGCGTGCCGCGAAAAGGGCACGCACATCGTTGCTTCTGCCATAGAACACGTGTCGATCATTGAATCACTGAAGTGGCTGCAGAAACTGGGTTTCACGTTCTCGCTGGTGCCTGTGGACTCTGCTGGCAGGGTGCTGCCCGGATCACTCGCAGCGGCTATTCGTCCGGATACGACTGTTGTTTCCATACAGCATGCCAGCGCCGAAGTAGGCACTATGCAGGACTTAAAGAGTCTGGCGGCGGTGGTGCGCAGACACGGTGCGCTGTTCCACTCAGACGGAACCGCGGCGGTCGGCAGAGTGAGCGTCGACGTTTCTGAACTTGATGTAGACGCCTATTCGTTTCCTGCTCAATCCGTCTATGGTCCGAAGGGAGCGGCTGCCCTTTATCTGCGCCGGGGTATACGGCCGGAGCCGCTGATTTCTGGCGGGATTCAGGAAATGGGCAGGCGGGCGGGCAGCGAGAACGTTGCGGCAATCGTCGGATTCGGAGCAGCAGCGATAGTGGCGAAGGCAGGTATTCCCGAGTGGTCGACAAGGATGTCGCAGTTGACAACGCAGATCAGAACCGGTCTTCAGACAAGTATCGAGCGTCTGGTCTGGACAGGTGATCTGACTCAGAGGGTACCTGGACATGTTTCGCTATGTGTGGAGTTTGTCGAGGGAGAGGCTTTGCTGCTTCTGCTGGATGACCACGGGATTGCGGCCGCTTCGGGGTCGTCCTGCACGGCCAGAACATTGAAGGCTTCGCATGTTCTATTGGCGATGGGTCTGCCTCATTCTGTTGCTCAGAGTTCACTGGTACTGACGTTGGGCAAGGACAGCACCGAGGCCGATGTCGAACGTCTGCTGAAGGTATTACCGTCAGTTGTGCAGCGGCTGCGCGCCATGTCTCCACTGTATGCCCGCTACCTGAAAGGCGAAGACCCCTATGCAGCAGAAAGCACCCACGACCATCATGAGAAGGAGAGATGATGTATTCAGAGAAAGTAATGGAGCATTTCCGTAACCCCCGCAATGTTGGCGAGATAGAAGATGCGGATGGCGTGGGTGAAGTGGGCAACCCGGTCTGCGGGGATATGATGACTTTCTACATCAAGGTTGTTGACAATCGATTGGCAGACGTGAAATTCAAGACTTTCGGATGTGGTGCTGCAATAGCGGTCTCTTCCATGGTCAGTGAGATGGCAATTGGCAAGACACTGGAAGAGGCAATGCAGATTACCAACGCTGATGTGGCTCGTGAACTCGGTGGGCTGCCTCCGCAGAAGATGCACTGCTCAAATCTTGGTGCTGACGCACTGCATGCGGCAATCGAGGACTATTGGAAGAGAAAAAAGCAGACAGCGAGTCGAGAAGGGAGAGCAGAATGAACCTGAAGAGAAGCTCGGGCAGCAGGACAGGTCACAGGGTGGTCTTATTCGCCCTTTCCACGTGCGGCTGGTGTCGGCGTGCCAAGGAATTGCTTGACCAGAACGACATCGCCTACGACTACATCTTTGTAGACCAGACCACCGGTGAAGAGAGAGAGCAGGTGGTTAAGAGAGTTCGGGAGCTGAATCCGCGCGGCTCGTATCCAACCATCGAGATCGATGGCGAAGTTGTAGTAGGATTCGACGAAGAACGGATCAGAGAGCTGCTGGAGCTGTAGGATGAGAGCTGAGGTTTCGGCCGAGGTACTGCGGACGTACGACAGGTTGAAAGCTGAAACAGAGGCGGCTGGCTACCGATTGAATCCTGATCGGGACTTTGTGCTGAGCCTGATTCAGGGGTTATTGGAGAATCAGCAGCGTTACGGCTACTGGGCCTGCCCCTGCCGGCTGGCATCCGGCGAGAAGGCAAAGGACATTGATATAATCTGTCCCTGCTACTACCGTGATTCTGACATCGAGGAGTACGGTGCCTGTTATTGTGGTCTTTATGTCTCTGATGACTGGATTGCGGGAAAGGTACCACACCGGTCTATTCCAGAACGTCGGCCAGCAGATTATGTGTTCAGCGGTTATTCAGAGAGGTCGGACGAGCAGGCTGGTAGCACGAACCTGCAGAAGCTCGCCTATCCAGTCTGGCGGTGCAAGGTCTGCGGTTATCTGGCTGCCCGGCCTGAACCGCCGGGTAAGTGTCCAATCTGCAAGGCAACCCGGGACAGGTTTGAGCGATTTCTGTGAGGTGTTGATGCCGATATTCGAACTCAGTGTTGTTCCTGTCGGCACTGGCTCGCCTTCAGTGAGTCGATACGTACAGGCTGCGGTCAAGCTTGTGCGCGAGAGCGGGCTTGATTATTCGGTGGGAGCGATGGGTACCTGCGTACAGGGAGACTGGGACAGGGTTGTTGCTCTGGTGAAGGAGATTCACGAAACCCTTGCCCGGATGGGCTGCCAGCGTATTCTGACCACCCTGAAGGTAGACGACCGTCGTGACAGGATACGGACTCTGCAGTCCAAGGTTGAGCGTGCTCTGGGCACAACCTGCACTGACTGAGCAGGT
Source organism: Caldifarciminota bacterium (assembly GCA_039801305.1). Taxonomy (GTDB): domain Bacteria; phylum Hydrothermota; class Tepidihabitantia; order Tepidihabitantales; family Tepidihabitantaceae; genus JBDRUL01. Next base: position 9,422 of record JBDRUL010000022.1, read on the forward strand.
GTCTGACTGAGAGAGCCAGGTCTGCCGCGTCATCAGTTCGCCTGGCTCAGACGCTCCCGCTGCATAACCATTCGCATCCTGCCCAGTCAGTCCCGGCTGCGTAGCCTGTCCAGTCGGTTTCGATAGGTGTCATCTCTCTGTCAGACATCGTGACCCCTTTCAAATGCATTCACCGTCAGCGCACGTCAATGTCGATATAGGTGCCATCAGTGCGCAGGAGCTTCTGCGTCTGTGAAACCCGCTGGCGGTATATGGTGCCTGTCTGCCGGTCATTCAAGGATGCGGTCTCTGTCGTTCTGGTGGTTTCGGTGCGAGGGCTGCGGAACATAATCACCGCAATCAGGATGAGTCCGGCACCCAGTGCGGTTCCAAGTATGCGACCGATTCTTGTGTCGAGCATTGTTCCTCCTTTTGTTTGGTCGTTTCGCATACCTTGGAAGCAGCACGTACTGTGCCAAGTCGGGTTTGCAGCCGTAACATACCGACAGCCAATTGGTTAGAGTAATACCCCGACACTTGTACCGGCGATTTTCTCAAGCGCTGATGCGTTCCGCTGTCTCAAATCTCTCGCAAGGAGACACGGGCCTGGTGCAGACCAGCCTGTGGTTCCTGCCGGTGTATAGCTGGGGAGTTACCTACTGTTTCGTGATCCTGCTGCCGCGTCCGGGTTCTTCAAGCGGCACGCCACTCTGACAGAGCGGGCAGCTGGAGGGTTCGTATGATGTCACCTGGTGGCGGTAGGCAGCATGGAAGGGCAGAGGCAGAGTGATGCCGGTACTGCGGTCGATGAATACACCGATTCCAACCACTGGTGCCGGATGTTCTGCGAGTGCCGCCAGTGTCTCCCGGATGGAGCCACCGGTTGTCATTACGTCGTCCACCAATAGCACCCGGTCGGATTGAGACAGTCTGAATCCGCGTCTGATACAGCGACCGGTCTCATTTCTTTCGGCAATTACGCAACGGGCGTTGAGCTGCCGTGCTACTTCGTAGGCGACTATGACGCCGCCGGTAGTGGGACCGCAGACCACAGTGATGTCGTAACTGGAAAAATGCTTAGCCAGCTCTCCAGCAAAGGTCTCGCACACCGGGGGGTGCTCAAGGATCCTGAATTTCTCAAAATAGAAGTCAGAATGCCGGCCAGAGGTGAGCAGAAAGTGTCCTTCGCGCAGCACACCGTAGCGTCGGAGGATGGCAGCGAGGTCTGTCATCAGTCTCTTCCCAGTTGGCGTCTGATGGCGCTGACAGTCGTGAGGGGATCGGCT
>JBDRUL010000023.1:0-8154 GCA_039801305.1 Caldifarciminota bacterium
GGGATCGGTGCGTCAGCCCAGGCACTTTTCGCCCGTGTCGGCGGCGGAATCTTTACGAAGGCAGCAGATGTCGGCGCAGACCTTGTGGGCAAAGTGGAGGCGGGGATTCCTGAGGACGACCCGCGTAATCCGGCAGTTATCGCAGACAACGTCGGTGACTGCGTCGGTGATATTGCCGGCATGGGAGCCGACCTGTACGAAAGTTATGTCGACTCAATAGTTGCGTCGATGGCTCTTTCGGTTGCTGCCTTTATCGGGTTCGGCGAGAACGTGAGTGTAAACGGTGTTCTGCTACCGATGGTACTTGCCGGCGTGGGAATAGTGTCTTCTATTCTCGGAAGTTTCCTTGTCCGAGCTGGGGAGAAGGCTGAACAATCAGTGTTACTGCGTGCTCTCCGCTCCGGGGTATGGGGTGCAACAGTTTTGTCGGCATTGCTCGGGCTACTGGTTGTTCGTTGGCTGTTGCCCAATCATACTCAGGTATATTGGTCAATTCTTTCTGGTCTGCTTGCCGGCGTGGTCATTGGCTACTTTACCGAGCGCTACACCTCAGACAGTTACCGTCCGGTTCGCGGCATATCTCAGGAGGCCAAGACTTCAGCAGCCACGGTTGTGTTGGAAGGAGTGTCGGTCGGAATGAGCTCGACTATACCGATAGTGTTGACTGTCGCCATTGCAATAGTGACGAGCTACTACTTGGCTGGCGGCGGGTCCAACCCTGATCTAGGGCTTTATGGCATAGGCATATCTGCTGTCGGCATGCTTGCCACATTGGGTATTACGCTTGCAACCGATGCTTATGGACCAGTAGCAGACAATGCCGGCGGGAACGCGGAAATGACCCACCAAGAACCATTTGTGCGTGAACGCACCGACGCACTGGACGCTCTGGGGAATACGACTGCTGCTACCGGCAAGGGATTTGCCATCGGCTCAGCTGCACTCACGGCACTGGCCCTCATAGCTGCGTACCGAGGCGAGATAGTAATCAAAGCAAAGGAAGTTCTCGGCTCCGTCCTTGGAGAAGGATATATCTCAAACCTGAACTTCACTCTCATCAATCCGCGTCTGATCGCTGGGCTATTCCTTGGAGCAATGCTGCCCATGGGGGTAAGCTCCATGATTATCCGGGCGGTGGGAAGAACTGCCTCGAAAATAGCCGATGAGGTACGTCGCCAGTTCCGTGAAATACCTGGCCTGATGGAAGGGAAAGCAAAACCCGATTACGCGAGTGCGGTGACAATCTGTACGAAGGCCGCCCAACGAGAGATGGTACCACCATCGTTGCTGGCGATCATAGGACCAATCGTTGTTGGGATCCTGCTTGGAACAGAGGGTGTCGCAGGCTTCTTGGCCGGGGGATTAGCTGCAGGGTTCTGTTTGGCTATCTTCTCGGCAAACGCCGGCGGTGCCTGGGACAACGCCAAGAAGTACATAGAGAAAGGTATGTTTGGAGGTAAGGGCTCTCCCGCCCACCACGCAGCGGTCGTCGGGGATACGGTGGGTGATGCATTTAAGGACGCCTCTGGACCGTCCCTGAACATTCTTCTTAAGCTGCAATCAATGGTTTCCATTGTTGTACTCGGGCTTGTCATTCGAGTCTCACAGTACCTTCCATGGTTGAAATGAGGCAGCTTGTCAGGTTGCTAACTGTCCGCAGTAACTCGAAGGGCTTCCTCAGCTGTCGTCAATCCATTCAGAAGCTTGAGCACCGCGTCTTCGCGCAGGGTGCGCATTCCCTGACGCACTGCTGTTTTCTTGATTTCGTCCGCTGAGCGCCGACGCATGACGAAATCACGGACTTCGGGGGTGGCGACGAGTAGTTCGTAAACTCCTACTCTCCCGTGGTAGCCAGACTTACCGCAACTGATGCAGCCAGTGCCGCGCCATGAATCTGAGCCGGGATTAAGCCCGAGTCTCTCAGCGACCGCTGGCTCGGGAGTATGAGGTTCTCGGCAACGATCGCATATCCTCCGTACCAAACGCTGGGCAACTATGGCAATAACGGATGAGGCGACGAGAAAAGGCTCGACGTTCATGTCCAGCAATCTTGTCAGCGCGCCTGCGGCATCGTTCGTATGTAGCGTTGAAAAGACGAGGTGGCCGGTCAATGCCGCCTGAAATGCAACCTCGGCAGTTTCGGTGTCTCGTATTTCGCCAACCATTATGATGTCAGGATCCTGACGCAATATGGAGCGCAATCCTGAGGCGAAAGTCAGGCCGGCCCGCTGGTTGATCTGACTTTGGCGCACTAACGGCAGGCGGTATTCTACGGGGTCTTCCAAGGTTATTATGTTACGCTCAATGGTATTCAATTCGCTCAGCGCGGAATAGAGAGTTGTCGTTTTACCGGAACCGGTAGGCCCAGTAACCAGTATCATACCATGAGGTCGGTGGATAATCTCAAGGAACGTCCTAGCCACGTCATCTGTCATTCCGAGCTCGTTCATCCTCAGTAGTTCCCTGCGACGATCCAGAAGCCGCAGGACCATGTTCTCACCGTAGACCGTTGGGAAGCTCGAGACGCGCACGTCTACCTGACGTTCTCCGCTGGTGAAACCGAACTGACCGTCCTGTGGCAGTCTTTTCTCCGCGATATCCATGTTCGCAAGGATCTTGATTCGCGAGGTGACCAGCGGGTGCAGATGAACTGGAAATCTGCCTGCTTCCCGCAGGGTGCCGTCTACGCGAACACGTATCAGCATATCATCTTGTTCCGGCTCCACATGTATGTCCGACGCGCGTTCTCGCAGAGCATGCTCAATCAGCGAGTTAACAAAACGTACGACCGGTGCTTCGCCGGCCAGTTCCTGAAGGGATCTGGAGGTACTCTCAGAATCAACGACCGAGGACAGCTCTTCATCTGCCTGCAGAACGCTGACGGCCTCGTCAATGCCCCTGACAGTATCGCTACTGTACAACCGGTCAAGTGCGGTGGCGATCGCTGGCGGACTGGCTAAGGCGTAGTTGACGGCTCTGCCGGTAAGCCGGTGCACTTCGTCCAGGGCGGCAACGTCTTCAGGTGTGGCGGTAGCTATGGTAAGCGTATCTCCTACTTGAAACAGAGGCAGTACCTTCAACCGTCTGGCTGCATCTTCTGGCAATGATTGAAGTACCTTGGGGTCTGGCAGATAGTGCTCAAGGTCTACGTAGGGGATGCCGAGCGCCTCGGACTTCATCTCGTATAGTTGCTCCCAGCCGAGTATACCTTCTTTCACCAGCAACTCTTCCAGGCTGGTGCCGTCAAGTGAGGCCCGTTTCTCCAGTTCAGCCAGTGCTGTTGGCGTCAAACCGCCACGCTCAAGCAGAATTCTCTGCAGTCGGGACATGTCCTTTCTCTCTACCAACGACGGTAAGAAGCCTCTTGACCTCGGCCAACAATTCCTCAGCTCGGAAGGGTTTGCTGAGGTATGCATCAGCGCCCACTGCCATGCCAGTTTGGCGGTCACCAACCTGCGACCTGGCGGTAAGCATTAGTATCGGAATGTGGCTGAAACGTTGATCCCGTTTGAGCATTGCACAGACTGAGAAACCGTCTATACCGGGTAACATCACGTCAAGCAGAATGAGATCAGGCGGAGAACTACGAACAAGACTCAAAGCCTCCATGCCAGAGGTTGCTGACTGTACCTGATAACCGGCATTCTCGAGCCTTGCTGTTACAACCAGCAGGATGTCAGGTTCGTCGTCGACCACCAGTATCCGTTCGGGTGGAGGCATATGAATTATCCGGAAACATCGGCCGAAACGGTCTGCCGAACAAGAGTCCTAACCTTGCGAATCAGCTCGTCGGGGCTGTACGGTTTGTGCACGTATTCGTTTGCGCCAAGGTCGCAACAGAGACGCTTCAGGTCACCTTCACCTGAACTCGATGCGGTGAAGATGATGATGGGGATCGAACTGAGCCGGCTATCTGCCCTCATCCGCTTGACGAGTTCCTGCCCGCTCAGGCCAGGGATCTTCAGATCAATGAGCACGAGACTGGGATGAATTTCGACAGCTGTCGTGAATGCTGAGAGACCGTCTGCAACTACCTTTACCGCGAACCCGTTTAGCTCAAGTCTGGTACTTGTGACCAATGCAACGTCAGGTTCGTCTTCGACAAGGAGTATGAGCGGCCGCTTGTTTTCGCGCATAGATACTCCTCAGACGGCGGGTATGACTTGCTGCATGGGCAAAGTGAAGTGGAAGCTTGTCCCGACGTCCTCTTGGGTTTCGAACCATATTCGGCCTCCGTTCATTTCAACCAGCCGCTTTGTGATAGCTAGACCCAGTCCCGTCCCGCGGGGACGTTCTCCGTAAGGAGTACTCGCTTGGTGAAACTTCTCGAAAACCCGGTCAACCTCGGTGGCTGGTATTCCGCAGCCTGTATCAGTAACGCTGATGACAATATCAGCACCAGCGCGAGCTGCGTCAAGGGTTACCGTGCCGTGGCGCGTGAACTTGATAGCATTGCTAACTAGGTTTGCAAGGATACGCCGCACATGACGTTCGTCTGCCCAGGCACGCACCGGTACGTCCGGATGTCTAATCACGAGCTGGACATCTCTATCGCGAGCCAGCACCGCGAATGAGCCGACAGTTTCACTGAGCACGTGATTGATGTCCAAAACCACTGGCTGCGTTGTCACCCGGTTTGATTCAAGCTTGGCCAAGTCAAGCAGATCATCAATGAGTTCGGTGAGGCGTGAACAATTCCGCACCGCCACGTCCAGGAGTTTTCTCCCTGTCTCATCGGAAGCTTGCAGGGAAGAGTCGCTAAGCAGGCTTATGCTCTCGCTGATTGCAGTCAGGGGAGTACGCAGCTCGTGTGAGACTGTCGCTATGAAATCATCCTTCGCTGCACTCAAGCGTATGAGCTCCATGTTCGCCGCCGAAAGTTCGCCCGCCTGTTGTTCCAGCAGCCGCTGCTGCTCGATAAGTTCCCTGTTCAGCCGCGTGAGCTCAACCGACTTGGCCTCGGATTCCTCCTGTGCCCGTCTGATTTCGGTGTAATCAACCATCATCGCTATGAATGCAACTATCGTGTCACTCTCGTCTCGCAGGGGCGCAACAGTAGTCTCAACGAAACGGATATTGCCGTCTGTGTCGCGGTGCTGATGTGAAGCTCGAGCTGTCGTCCCCGTGGCAATACACACAGAGATCGGGCAGGATTCGCCGTGAAACCGGCATGGTGTGGCACGCTGATGAACCACGGAATGGCATGGTCGGCCCGCCAGTTCTCTGGTCGAGACACCGTACAAGCGGGCAAATGCCGGGCTGACGCGCTGCAGTTGATAGTCGCCGGAAATTATGGCTAGGGGGATAGGGATATTGTCGATGATTGCCTCGAGATACTGGTGTTCGCGGTGCTGTTGCACCTGCCTCTCTCTCTGTTCAGTCACGTCTGTCAAGACCGAGAACCCTGTCCGCCGGCTTCTCGGATGACGAACCGAAAGCAACTGATACCAGCGGCTGCCCAGTTCGGATGACTCCAACTGCACATCGGCTCTGCCTTGACCATTAGTCCTGATGTCCACTATGTGCTGATCTATCACCTTCGTCGTGCTGCTGCCAAACAGAGACGACAAGCTACACTGGAAGCATGAGTCTTGGATACCGAACAGTCTTTCTGCTGCCTGATTTAGGTAGAGCACATGCCCCGTCTCAAGATCAAACATGATCGCCGGATTGGGCAGAACAGAGATTAAGCTATCTGGTTTGGTCTTTTCTTCAGAATCCGGTTGACTCCCTGTTCTTGCCAGCGCTCTTTCGACTGCAAGTAACACGCGGTCCATCTTGCACGGTTTGATAAGATATGACACTGCTCCCATGTTCAATGCCCGGATAGCACTGTCCAACGACGCATGACCGGTGAGGATAACTACACCGGTGTGGGGAGATCGCTGCTGAGCGTAGGCTAGGACCTCCAGACCTGAGGAGTCGGGTAGCCGCATATCAACCAGGGCTACTTCAGGCTGCAGTTCTCCCAGCAGGAAGCAGGCCTCTTCACAGGTGCCTGCGGGAATAGCCCTGAAGCCCTTGCTGTTCAGGATATCCGCCAGACTGGAGCAGAAGTCGATATCATCGTCAACGACCAATACCATCGGACGTGGTTCAGGGGTAGTCGTGCCTGCAGCCTCTTTACCGGGCAAGGTGCCGGTCATCGTCAGTTCGTCAGCGCTGGGCGATGAGTGTTAATGTCAGTATCACGTTCGCAAATACAGCGAGGGCCGATACGACGGGCAACTCCTGTTTAATTCTGCTCCAAGTCGAAGTAGGGATTATGAGAACATCGCCAGGTACAAGAAAAACCGGTTCCGAACTCGCCGAGGCTCGCGCAATGTTCAACCGCAGACGCACTCCGTCCCGCTCACGCAAGAGAAGAGCTCGAGACAGGTCTGCATTCTCGGTCGGCCCTCCGGCTGCCGAGACCAGCTCGAGGACATCTGGAGACCCCGCCAACCGGTAGAGGCCTGGGTTACGAACCTGACCCCAAACGGCGACTCGAACACCCAGCCCAGCTGCTGCGGTCTCCACATCCGGTTGTGCAAGCGCATAACCAATGAGAACACAGACAACGGCAGTAACCATCCTGTGCAAAGCTTCCTCCCTTGGGCACTGGACTGTCGTTCTCGGATGGCTGAACGACTGTACAGCTGGTGCCCGTCAGTATTCCATCCCCCTCCAGTTGGTCATTACAAGCGAGCTGCCCAGCGCAGTAAAACCGCCTTTCTCAAGCTGGTTCACTGTTGGGGCATCAGCAAAGTGAATGGTTAATTCTACCCTTCGTATGCCACGGGTGCGGAACTGTCTGAAGGCATGGTTCATCAACGTCCCGGTGACGCCGTTGTTCCGATACTCTGCGGCTGCGGTAATGAGATCGATGTGTGCCACCTGATTCCCGTTTGTCGGACACTGCTCATCGCTGAAGTGCTCTGCCAGCAGTCCTACAAGCCGGTCATGGTGAAACGCGAGCAGCAGACCGTGGTGGCGCGTGTAGCTCTGCAGCCAGTCACGGTGCACTTTGGACCGAACACCGCAGGGAAGATAGGCATCCCAGCCAAATACACCATCAGGTATTCGCAGTATTCCATCGTCTAACCGGTCAATGTCTTCCGGTTCAGCGGGTACAACCCCGTAGTAGGAATCGACAGGGGTTTCTGTTGCGTCAGTATCACCAATCTCCGCGGCAAGCATCAGAGCAGTCTGTGTGGCAACGAAACCGTGCCTTCCGAGCACGTTGATGCCCGTGACATCGGTATGGGGCACCCGAGCGACCAGCGGGTTGCCGCGGGGGAGTGTTTTCAGAACGTCGTGCACCAACAGCGTCTTGACGAACAGTTGCTCTTCCAGCCGCCCGAGTGCCACTAGGCACTCGATACGATATCCCGGTCGTCCCAGCTCTCTGAAAGCCCATTCATCCTGCCCGACGACAATCATCCCGCTGGCCCGGCCACGGACAGTATATACTTTCGTGGTTCCTCCGTTGGTGGTGATATCTGACAGTCTCCTGAGGATCCGGGATACAGTCGTCTCAGGGTCCAAGCTTTCCACTCCTTCGCCTGGAAACATGCCGTTGCCCATTCTCAGTAGCAGTTCTTCCAGCGGACCGATCTGCTCGAATGTGAGCAGTTCTGCAATCATATCCACCCCCTGTTTCCATTTTTCTTACCCCTTTGCGACTTACCCGGTTCTCCTCCGTTGTCTTAGCAAGCAACAGCCGTTCCGGCGAGAGTCCGTCGCCGAAGCGGGCATAACTTCAGAAATGACATAACGTTGCCGACGCCCGAATGCATACCCGAGCGACAGACGTCACTCATGACGAGAAGGAAGGTCGACGCCTATCGTCTTACTGGTCGGTCGGTTACCAGCTGCGACTGGCTCTGCTAGGTCTATCCGCCTTCGCGGGCGAGCCGCACGAGTTCAGCAAGCAGATTCAGAGCCTGCAGCGGCGAGAGTTCGTCTACTTGTACCGACCTGAGCTTCTCCAACACCGGATGAGGCAGGATCTGTACAGTTGGCGCACGGTCAGCCGCAACCGCCATATCCAGAGCGTGCGCTACACTCAGCTGTTCCTTCTGACTCAGGAGCTCAAGCAGCTCACGTGCGCGCCTGATTACCGATTCCGGTACTCCCGCCAGCCGGGCAACAGCGATACCGTGGCTCCGATCA